>JBCDAD010000006.1:0-49905 GCA_039186325.1 Pseudomonadota bacterium
AATCATCCGGCGCAATGGCGATATCTTCTACTACGCCTATGACGCCCGCAATCGATTAACGGTTGTCAATGCGCCGAGCGGAACGGCCGATCTCGAATACACCTACGATCTTTTCAGCCGCATGACGTCGGCGAAAGAAACATCCGTTACCGGCCAACCGACGATCACCTACGCCTATGACGCGCGCGGGCGCATGACATCCACCACGGCGCCTATTGGGCAAGGAACTGCGACGGCGACGACATCTTATCAATATGACGCGGCGAGCCGGATGACCAGGATGACCTATCCGGGTTCCGGCTTTTATGTGGATTACGTTTATGACGTAACCGGCGCCGTCCTTGAAGTGCGCGAGAACGGCGCGACGTCGGGCGCGGGGCTATCTGCGAAATATGACTATAACAATATCGGCCAGCGAAGCCGGAACACCCGCGGCAATGGCGTCATCACCGATTACGCCTATGATTCCAAAGATCGACTGGCCCAGATCAAGCATAATTTCTCGGGAACGGCGAATGATTACACCGCCAATTTCACCTATACAGAGTTGAACCAGATCGGAACGCGGGAGGTCGTCAATAACGGGTATCTTTATGGGGGCCGCGTCAATCTCAATTTCCAAACCCTGGTCATCAATGATCTCAATCAGCCCGAAGACCTGTTCTATTTCCAGATCGACCATGACAGCAACGGCAATTACAGCCGTTTCCATCAGAGCTTTTTCAGCACCGACGACCAATATGGCTTCGACGCGAATAATCGGCTGACTTACAAAGTCGACGCGGGCGATCCGAACAATCCGGCCTATATGATGCTGGCGGCCTATGACGCGGCCGGTCGCCTGAAAGAACTATGGGGCCCTTCTGCGGGCGCGGAACGGTTCGTTTACGCCGGCCAGCAGCTGATTGCGGAATATGATGACGCGAACCGCGTCAAGAAGCGTTATGTGCTGGGGCCCGGCGCTGACGAACCCCTGGTCGAGATTGAGTATGACACCGGCGGCGCCGCCATCGCCCGGCGCTTCCTGCATGCTGATGAGCGGGGCTCCATCATCGCGGCGAGCTTTGGTAACGGGACATTCGCCTATAAAAACAGCTATGATGAATATGGCGTTCCGGGGGCGAATAATCAGGGTCGGTTCCAATATACAGGTCAGATGTGGCTGCCCGACGCAGAAGTCTATCACTATAAAGCGCGCGCTTATAACCCGGCCAATGGCCGCTTCCTCCAGCCCGACCCCATCGGCTATGGCGACGGCATGAATATGTACGCCTATGTCGGCGGCGATCCGATAAATAAAAAGGATCCAACTGGCCTTACCGAAGACGTCATCGTTGTTGTCGCAAAGAGGAAGAAGATACCGACTGGATCAAATGATCCATTCGCGCGACGTGGCGGTTTCGCTCAGTCGCTGCCACAACAGTTTTTTGCACCAGTTGGCGGTGGCGGATTCGGAATAGTATACGGTAGTGAAAACAATTCGTCCGCGCAAACGTCCGACGAATACAATTCAGAAGGGGCGCAGAAACAAAGGAATGTGCAGAAAAATCTTGGTCGGTTCTTGACCGCGGCTTACCGAGCTTTTGGCAAACAAGGATTGAAGGCAGCTCGTGCTATTTTCGGAGAGTTTAATACAGTGTTCTGGGGTGGCAGCGGGTCGGCAACTGGCGGTGTCGGCGCCAACGTTGCCAAAGGTTTTTGGCTAGACCAGGCCGCGGGAATTGACGGTGAATTTATTACGCTTGGTGTTAATGCCGGTGCAGATTTGAGCGCAGCAGCCATATTTGGCGGCATTGATGGGACATACAAAGATTTCTGTTGTTTTTTCGCGCAGGGCGAAATCAATTTATCTCCTGCGCCAATAAGCGTTACAGGACTTGCCGGTTTAGAGACGATTCGTCTAGACGGTAATTTCAATCTGACAGGAGGAAAACCAAATGGAGTTAGGGGTGTGGCTGCAGGCGTTGGGCCTGGCGTTGGCGGATCTGTATCCTTAACTTACACTTGTGTTTATGGACCCTCGGTAGGAGGTGGGTGCGTAAGATGAACGAGTTTAGTTCGAAACACAAAATCGTATGTGTGATCAGTCTACCTCGCTTTAGCCACCGTATTCTATGCTATAAACCGCGGCATGACACAGCCTAGTTTAATTTGAGCGAAGTTTTGCTAATATCTTGCGTAGATAATGCTGCAAATTTCACGAAAGGCAAACAAATCGTGTACAATGTTTTTCGCGCAGGTGCGTTAGCGGTGTCATGCATTACCTTAACGAAGGTATTGTATGATAATCTGGACGGGTTTTCCGGTTTTGGTGTTTTTGGATGGGCATCTATTGTCATTCTTGCGATCTGGGCGATAGCCGCACTTATCCAAAAAGATATTGAAAAACCGACTGTAATGCTAAGCATGAGATTCGTCGGTGCCTTTGGATCTTTTATTGCAATGCTACTTGTCGCTTCATACATCTTTCTTGACGTCAATGTTCTTGAGATACTGGCTTTCGTTAATTTGAACTAGGGTCCAAACTCATTTACGGAGCATCGTTGTCGGTTAGCATGCGGCTCCGCCGCGTAGGGCGGGAATTTTCCCGCCACAAGTAGACCGCTGATTCGTGTTCGATTCCGCCGTATAGAGAGTTATACCAAAAAAGCCTGAACCAGATCGGAACGCGGGAGATCGTCAATAATGGCTATCTTTATGGCGAGCGGGTAAACCTGTTGTTTGATTCAACATTTAATACGCTCAACCAACCGACAAGCCTTGCGTCAAATCTCTGGCAAATTGATCATGACCAGAACGGCAATTTTGAAGAGTCTCATAGTGTGTATTTCGGGACCGACGAGGACTATGCCTATGACGCTCATAATCGGCTGCAATCCCATAACGACATCGCCGGCGATACGACCACGCTCTCATATGATGCGGCGGGTCGTTTAAAGCAAACGTCGAAACCGACCGCCTCGACATGGCGTTTTGTCTATGCCGGCGATCAGATGATTGCCGAGTATGATAGAGCCAATCGGGTGCGCAAGCGGTATATTCACGGGTTAAGTGGGGCCCCAACCCCATTTAACGGCGTCGACGAGCCCCTGGTTGAGATTGAGTATGACACTGGCGGCGCGGCCATCGCCCGGCGCTTCCTGCATGCCGATGAGCGGGGCTCCATTGTTGCGGCGAGCTTCGGCAATGGGACATTCGCCTATAAAAACAGCTATGATAGTCAAATGGGGTTGGGGCCCCGTTTGACGGCAATTCGTGATCTGAGGGGGGTTATTAATTTAACCGGGTCGTTCGGGTCGCATGCGTTTCCTCCGTAAACGGTCGACCCTCACCCAATATACGGGCCAGATGTGGCTGAAGGAGGCCCAGCTCTATCACTATAAGGCCCGCGCCTATAACCCCGCCTGGGGACGCTTTATGCAGCCCGACCCCATCGGCTATGGCGACGGCATGAACATGTACGCCTATGTCGGCGGGGACCCGATTAATGCGAGAGATCCATTTGGGTTAAGAGGTGAAGGAAACCCAGCCTCAACTGAGGATGGGAAAGGGGCATTGGAGGATGAAGGATACGTCTGCCCTGCTGGTGGTGTTTGTACTGATGATTACATTGACGCAGAGGGCGAGCGTGGTGCAGGAGTCCATCTGGGAGAATTTAATAAACTGAGTTTGAGACGAGATTGGATTAACGCTCATAACACATCTGGAACTAATGGTGGAAGCCATGATTTGTATGCCGGCTATGATTATAGCCTAGCTGAGCTTACTCCCCATGGCCCGGCGGTAACAGCCAACTCGCTAACGACTGCGCTCGGTATTGATGAAGAGGTTATTCGCGCAGCAAAGAGCGGTTCTATCGGTGGTGTAGATATTGATTATGGTTTGCCCTATCCCGAGGAACAGTTGTGGGTTCTTTATTCAGACGGCAATTATCTTTACCTTGGTATAGTGGGTTCGGATCAAGGGAACTACAGTGAGGGTAGAGCAACGGCGCCGCCTGGTTACGTAGCTATAATTCATACGCATCCGGATTGGGCGGTTAGAGGTCCAGGGCCAGGTGACAGAGCTACTTCTGTTCCTCTTTATGGGTTATATAGACGGGGCGGATGGGTGTTACGGCCCGGCTCATCTCAACCTGAACATCTTTATGGCCGAAGGATATAAAGAGATGCAAAGTCATTTAAAGAAATTTCATCTTCTTTTTTTTCTCATTCTACTGAATTTTGGTTGTGTCTCTCCATTGAATTCTAAACACCCAAAATTTTCTGACGCGGTACAAAGCGAGGGTAGAATTTCAATAGTCGGATGGGCTAGAATACGTGGTGAAGTTTTGCTTTTTGCGAACAATTCCGCAATGACAAATAAATTGCGCTATCCTGATTGCATTAGCGCCGTCTTTACTGATCACGACCCCAAACCATTGCTTCAGTTTGATGGGAAGAAAGTTTTCGCAACTGGAACAATCTATGAATATGAGAAGTTGAAAAATGAAAATCGCCAGCTAATTCCAAGGAAAATGCTCTTTAATTCCGTTATCCCCAACTTTTGCTTCGGCAAAAATGTAATGCTCCTTTCAGAAATACAGCTCACTGAATAAGCATGCGGCTTCGCCGCGTAGCGCGGAATTTTGCTACCAGATGTGGGCCGCTGATTCATATTCGATTCCGCCGTATAGGGAATTATACCAAACACAGCTCGTATGGGCTGTGTTTGGATAGTGAGACTACTCGCCGAGCGGCAAGACGAACATCACCCCTTCATGCTGAGTAAGCTCTACAGGGATGTGATCAAGCTTTAAGATACCGCCTTTCTTATCCCCTTTGCGTGGCCAGACTGCTCCGATCTCACGTGCTGGGCCTAGTTGATCATTACCTTTCTCATCTGCTGTGATGATGCGCGCAAAACTGATGCGGTGTGTGGGCTTTACCTTCTCGGATTGTGTTTGGGTTGATTGACTGGTCATGAGATTTTCTCCTTTTCATTGTTTCAGTCGGTTCATTCCGGCTGATGACCAGATGCGGACAGGCTTCTTCAAGAGAAAGATCAATGGTGAACACGGGATTCTTGGCGCGGGCCCGCCATTGATCTTTCGATGAAGCCTGTCAGGGTCATCAGTTCTGCCGGATGAAGCGCAACTGCACAAGGAAAGAAGCTCAGAGCTGCCGTCTGATTAAATTACTCTCTAAACAAACCATCCAAATTTCATGGTAGCAGTTTTGATACCTATGAATATTGATATCTTGTTCTGAGACGTATTTTCTGCATGATCGCATTTGTCCAGTTTTGCGGGGGATGAAGCGCATGTATCGCGCTTAAACCTATTCTCTCCCCAATTGTATCTGTTGCGTAAGGAGTACCCGCTTATGAAAGCGATGCTTTCACCTGCTCAAAGATTCCGATCTCAGTTTAATTTCTCATCGATCTTTACCAGTCGCTATGCGTTCTGGTTTTTGAGCCTCAATCTTATTCCGCTCTTTGCAGCGATTGCCTTCTTTGCATTATCGCTCGCATTTTCCTTTGCGCCTGTAGCAATTATAGGGCTTGGACTAGCATATCTACCATTTTTGGCAATTCAGATTGTCTTTCTTGCGGTTACGGGCAAATGGAAAGCATTCGCCCATTGGCTGGTCACAAGATGGGCGGTTCTTAAAGACTGCTTCCGTTCTGTCACGACTAATATCCATATTGCAGCAACCCGCATTGGTACATCAAAGCATGATGGTTTCTTTCTAACCATGCAGCCACGCGCCATGTCCTCCGGCATGAAGGCTAAACGCATCGCCTACAGGGATGATCGTCATGTCACGATGATTGCAGGATCACGCGCCGGTAAGGGAAGAGATTTCATCATTCCAAATCTTGCACACTGGCAGGGCTCAGTGATTGCCTATGATCCTTCCGGCGAACTGGTTGAGAAGACAGCGCGCTACCGCGAAGAGGTTTTGGGACAAAAGATCATCGTGCTTGATCCCTTTGGGGTAACGGACTGCACATCAGATCGATGGAACCCAATGGCTGAGATTGATTTTGATAATGATCCACTGGCCGTTGATAAATGTCACCTGCTCGCAGAAAGCCTGCATCATGATCAATCCCCTGATCCCTTCTGGATGCATGCCCCAAGAAAGATGCTGAGCAGCATCATTGGATATGTCGGTACGCGTTCTATTCCCGAGAACTGTAATCTTGCCATGGTGCGTGATCTTCTCATGAGCTCTGACCCAGCCGCATTATGGGTCGCGATGAGCCAGAATGATGCACTTGGCGGCGTTCTAAAACGCTTCGGTGAAGCCAATGAACACAGGCATCTGGAAGAACTGAACTCGACTATGGAGCTCGCGCGCACCGCGATGAAATGGCTCGATTCTCCGGTCATGACCCATTTTGCATCACGCTCAACCTTCTCCATGCGCGCACTTAAAGAGCAGAAGACAACCATCTATATCGTTATGCCTGCGGCCATGGGCAAAACCTATGCAGCGTGGATGCGGGCGCTCTTTAATGCAGCTTTCGATGTCATGCAGGATACAACTATTCCAAGGCCAGAAGAGGATGTCCTGTTCCTGATGGATGAGTTTCCCCTGCTCGGGCATATGGAACGCATTAAACGCGCCGCTGGAGAGGCTGCAAAGTTTGGCGTGAAACTCTTCATTGCTGCGCAGGACATCACGCAACTTAAGGAAAACTACGGCGCAAGCTGGGAGACCTTTATCGCCAATAGCGGCCTTCTTATTATGTTTGCCAATAATGATCTGGAGACACAGACCTATCTCTCCAGCCGTCTTGGTAAAGAGTATTACAGCAAATATACACGCTCTAGCAGCGTATCGAGCGGTCAGCTATCATCATCGGAATCGACAAGTCTGGAACTCCGGGCTGTCGCACGTCCAGAAGAAGCGCAAAAGCTTTCATCACGTCAATCCGGTGATGCCTTCTTCTTCATCCCCGGCATGAAACCAATGTGCCTGCCACGGTGCAGCTATGATCAATGGGGTATGCTGGATATGAGCACAAAGACTATTCAGTCCAAAGCCAAATCTTCAACTCTACAGTCAGTTAATGCTGGTGCTGATCCAGTGCACGCCATCGCGGCTGAATAAGGCACAATCTCATGAAACAGACATTCAATGCCAAAGGTAGCCAGACCTACGCTACACGCGAAGCAGAACTAAAAGCGCATGCAGATAAAATAGATGCGCTCCTGCGCACGCCGCCCAAGCCGGGCGTGCATTTTACGCCGGAAGGTCAGATGCGAAAGAATGCAAGTCATCAGGCGCAAAGCGTACTCGCGCAAAAGCGCGTCGACATCACAAAAGAGCTGGAATCCATAAAGATCGATATGGCAAAGCGCCATGCAATCAATCCACTTCACACGACGCAAGCCAAGGTCAAAGTATAGGTTTACTGTGACAGTTATTTAGATTTTTTGTTTGTATAGTGATTAATAATTATGGTACATAAATTCTTATGAATAAACCGAGAAAACAATTTCCATTGCACATAAATGGACCAACACAACAATTTCCAGTGAAAACAGCAATCGGCGCAGCCTTACTTGCGGTTGTTGCAGGGCTAATAACAAACGGTGCTTTAGGGTTTTTTACGAATTTTCCGCCTGAAACTGTCCGCATGTTTAGTGCTCTTAGCGCTGCATTAATCGGTGGTTCTGTATTGTGGCCACTTCGCCCACGCTAACGTTTTCACAATAGTACAATTCACATATTCAGCCATCGCTGGATTTTGCGTATAAAATCGCATGGCAAAATATCTTTGGATTTTTGTGTCATTTAACCTGATGGCTGCGCTCCAAGACCAATCATTACGGCCGCAACTGCGAACAGACAGATAGCAAATCCGATGATCCTGAAGCCCCATCTTAATATCCAGTCGAAAAAATGAAGAGCGGGGCCCGTATCACGAAAGCTGTCACGATAAGCCTGCTTACTGGCGTCTGTCCGCCGGACAAACAAAAACCCGATAAGTTTATATAAGGCCAGCGCAGCGATTGGCCATAAGACAATCATCACCATAGCTTCGATATTTGATAATTCAGCGCCGTTCATCACAGCTTCGCGCGTTTGATTGCACGTTTGACAAGACGGTGTGCTTTATTGGCTGCCCCGGTATCCATAAAATAAATTAGTGCAATCACGATGGCCACGGGAATGGTAATGATAAAGAGTGTCGCGACGACTACTGTAATGAACGCTTGGACTGGCTTGCCTCCAACATGTGACCAATAACTTTTTGCAGTAACACTGCGATTTACATTTACCGCTGCACGGGCGTTCATCACACCATTCTTGATGTTACCCGCTGCGCCTACAACATCGCCTGTTCTCACCGGAAAGAGGTCAGCTGTCTTTAGCTGAACAGTCTGGCCATCGACATCAAAGACGATGATCTGCTTTGTAATTGTCGCGCCTGCACCGCCGCGTTGTGTCTGTCCCAAAACCTCACTTCCGCGCTCATGCACCTCGGCTGTGCCTATTACCGTCTTCATGTTTTGACTTGCCCCTTCTTACGCAAAGACTTTCTCGTTTGAGTTGGCGTCGCTCTTTGGAAACCGCAAGGTAGCAAAATTGATAATGCCAAAACGCAACAATTGATCCGTGGGATCAATTTTGACTTGGCATCACGTCAACACTTACCAAAAAACCGCCAAAGGTTTTGAGGTTTAGTGTGACGTGCAATTGCCCCACTTCATTCTAAATCTCATCCGGCTTACGCCGGCATCGATGAGAATTCAGTGATAACTCACGCGAATTGGTCCACCGGACCAATTACGCCGGTGAGTTATCCACTAGAAAAAGGTTCCTTTAAGGAAGAAGTTCTGGGCAAACCGCAAGCCCTGTAGAATAGTGGAGTTTGAAGGCAATCCGGCGTTAGCAAAAAAGGGAACCCTTTTGAAACGTCAATTGCACGAATACTCACAATTCT
The DNA here is from genome assembly GCA_039186325.1 of Pseudomonadota bacterium. Lineage (GTDB taxonomy): Bacteria > Pseudomonadota > Alphaproteobacteria > Caulobacterales > Parvularculaceae > Hyphococcus. The sequence goes on from JBCDAD010000006.1 coordinate 8,941, forward strand.
AGACGAAAGGCCCTGAATGATTATTGGCTATGCCCGCATCTCAACACATGATCAGAATTTAGACCTGCAGCTGGACGCCCTTAAAAAGGCAGGCTGCGAGCACATTTATAAGGATGAAGGCTTTTCTGGTGCGAAAGCCAAGCGTCCGGGTCTTGATGAGACACTTGCTGCTCTCAAACCCGGTGATCATTTGATCGTCTGGAAACTTGACCGGCTAGGCCGTTCGCTGCGCCATCTCATTGATCTCATCACCATGTTTGAGGCCAAAGGCATTGGCTTTACCTCACTATCGGACGGTATTGATACGACAACACCTATTGGCAAACTCTTCTTCCACCTCAGCGGCGCCTTCGCCGAATATGAACGCAGCATCAATTCGGAACGCACCAAAGCAGGCATGGCCGCTGCAAAGGCACGGGGCGTGCGGATCGGAAGGCCGCCGCGTGAGGCTACATGATCTGTACAAGAACAATTGTCTTGCGTGATGAATTACATTTCTGCTATCTATGTTCATGTTATGTTCTTTTATTTCATCTGAATACAGATCAAAAGAACCAAGAACGGCAATCACAATACCAATATTTTACGAAAGGAGGGTGCTTCATGAATGAGCAGCGCAGCGATACTATTATCAAAAATAGCCAGGTAGATGGGTTCGACTGGATCAAACCGCCGGGTGAGGCGTGTGAGAAGTTTAACTTCGACGCAGAGAAATATCTTGAACACGCCAATGACTTTGAGATGACGGAAGAAGAAAAGGCAGAGCTGCTGTCCATTCTCTGGAGCATTATGTGCAGCTTTGTTGAATTAGGCTTCAGCCTTGATTCTATTTCCCTGCTGGAACTTTGCGCAAACCAAGATGCGGATGAGATGAAAGAAATTCCTGCGAATGCAGAGAGTAACGAATAAGACGATACGTAGTTAAGAAAGTGAGTGTCCATGTCCATCATGCTAAAAGAAGAAACAGTAACGAAAGCAAAATATGCAGTTGTATATGCGCGGGTTTCCTCAACCAAACAGACCACGCGCGGTGATGGGCTGAACTCACAAGTTACGAGATGTACTGAATACGCAAAGTTTAAAGGCTACAAAATAGTAGAAACCTTCAAGGATGATAGTTCAGGGTCACTCACAAAACGACCGGGCATGCAAACCATGCTAACGTTTTTAAGATCAAAACGGCATGATCCACATGTTGTGATCATTGATGATATCTCCCGATTAGCTAGAGGCATTGAAGCGCACTTAAATTTGCGCTCCGCGATCGCAGATGCAGGCGGGATATTAGAAAGCCCGTCGATAGAGTTTGGCGAAGATTCAGATAGCTTGCTTGTTGAGAATCTCCTTGCAGCCGTATCCCAGCACCAAAGACAAAAGAATGGCGAGCAGACCAAAAACCGTATGCGGGCAAGAGCCGTCAATGGGTACTGGGTCTTTGCTGCACCCTTTGGCTATCGCTATGAGAAAGTAGCAGGCCATAATAAATTGCTCGTGCGCCATGAGCCTATGGCTTCGGTTATACAGGAAGCATTAGAGGGTTTTGCATCGGGAAGGTTTGCAACGCAGGCAGAAGTGCAGCGCTTCTTTGAATCCCTACCGTACTTTCCGCGCGATAGCAGAGGCATTATCCGCCACCAACGTATCAAGGATATTCTGACCAATCCTATCTATGCAGGCATGGTTGTTGTTCCCCGCTGGAATATCCCTTTGCGCAAAGGCCATCACGAAGGCCTGATCTCCTATACGCTCCATGAACAGATACAGGAGCGGTTAAACGCTAAAGCCCGCGTACCGATCAGAAAGAACCTTGCAGATGATTTCCCCTTAAGGGGATTTGTGACCTGCGGTGATTGCGGCACGGTTCTAACGTCCTGCTGGGCCAAAGGTCGGACCAAGAAATATCCATATTACCATTGCCCGACAAAGGGCTGCGATAGCTACGGTAAATCCATCAGGCGCGAGACCATCGAGAGTGAGTTTGACGATCTACTCCAAGAGCTGCGGCCATCACGAAACCTCTTCACGCTCGCTTACGCCATGTTCAAGGATTGCTGGGAGCAGCAACACATCCACCAAAAAGCATCCATCAAGGCGATGGAGAAAGAACGTAGCGGATTAGATAAAAAGATCACGCAGCTTATGGACCGCATTGTTGAAGCCGATAGCCCGGCAGTCATTACTGCCTATGAGAAACGCATCGGTGCTGTCGAGGCTGAGAAGACATTGCTAGCTGAGAGGATCGCCGCATCGCGCAAACCGCAAAAGGCCTATGAAGATCTTTTTAGAACCGCCTTTGAGTTCCTATCAAACCCAGTAAAGCTCTGGCGTTCAGAAGAAATCAGGCACAAGAAAACAGTGCTGAAACTGACCTTTGCCAAGCAACTTTCCTATACCAAAAAGCATGGATTTAGAACCGTCCATCCGAGCCTGCCTTTTGAATTAATTCAAAGGCTTAAGGGTCAAAGTGAGGGAAATTTTAGCCGAGAAAACAGTATGGCGCACCGGGGAAGATTCGAACTCCCGACCCCCAGATTCGTAGTCTGGTGCTCTATCCAGCTGAGCTACCGGTGCGTATCGCGGTGCGCGGGCGTTTCCGCGGCCGAGACGAGGTCGCGGTTAAACAGCATGGTGAGGCTGAATGCAAGGCAAAATGCATGCGCCGCTGCGCGCCGCACCTGTTCGGACGCGCCTCGCGACCATTGTTTTTGCACTTGCGCTAACCGGCATATAAATGCGCGCCGTGTATTGGCGGTTCGCCCGTTCTTGCCGTGGACGCGCAAGGGCGCATCGGCCTAAAGTCTGTTCAAGACAATAGACTTGGTGCGGCACAATCATGCGATTTTTGACAGCGATTTCCTTATGTTTGGCGGCCGCGTGCGGTCAGGTCGACGGCGATGAAGAAGCCGCGCAAGAAGAGGCGTCGACAAGCGCTGCACCAGCCGGTGACGGCGAATGGTTTATCGCTGCAGCGAACCCTTATGCGGTGGAGGCGGGCGCGGAAATCCTGCGCAAGGGCGGTTCCGCAGTTGATGCGGCCGTGGCCACCCTATCTGTCCTCGGGCTTGTGGAGCCACAGTCTTCGGGGCTTGGCGGCGGCGCGTTCATGCTCCACTACGACCCCGCCGGCCGGACGTTGATATCTTACGACGGCCGGGAAACGGCGCCGGCCTCCGCGACGCCAGACCGTTTTCTCATGGATGACGGCGAGCCGATGAAATTCTACGACGCTGTGGCGGGCGGATTGTCGGTCGGCGTTCCCGGCGTCGTACGCATGCTGGAAGTCGCCCATCAGGATTATGGCGTTCTGCCATGGAACGAATTGTTTGAGCCGGCGATTGCGTTGAGCGAGCGTGGGTTTTCCGTTTCACCTCGCCTCAATGGGCTATTGGCGCGTTTTCCGCGCTTGAAAAAGACGCCGGAAGCCGCCGATTACTTTTATGGCGCGGATGGCGAGCCCCGGCCAGTTGGGTATGTCCTGAAAAATCCGGATTACGCGCAAACGCTGCAAACAATCCGCGACGGCGGCGCTGATGCGTTTTACACTGGTGCAATTGCCGACGCGATTGTTGAGGCGGTGAACAACGCACCTAATCCTGGCGGCATGACCCTAGAGGATCTAAAGACATATACGCCGGTGAAGCGTGAGCCTGTCTGCGGATTTTATCGAACCTATCAGATCTGTTCGATGGCGCCGCCCAGCTCCGGCGGCGTGACCACATTACAAATCCTGTCAATGTTGGAGCCATTTGACTTGCGCGCCGCCGGCGCAGGTTCGATTGAGGCGCTGCATTTGATCACCGAAGCCAGCAAACTCGCATATGCTGATCGCCGGCAATATCTAGCTGACAATGATATGGCCGCAGCAAGCGGGGGACTGACGCAGGATCAGGTCATCGCCGGTTTGATGAACCCACCTTACCTCGCCGCGCGCGCCAGCTTGATCAATACGCAACAGGCGGCGAGCGATGTTGTTCATGGCGACCCGTCTCAATATCAGACGACACAAGGGTCCGGACGTTGGCGCAATCTCGCTGCAGATGCGTCGCCGGAACCGCCGTCAACCACGCATTTTACGATAGTAGACGCCGCTGGCCGCGTTGTTTCGATGACAGCGACTGTGGAGTTTGCATTCGGCAGCCACCAAATGGCCGCTGGATTTATCTTAAATAATCAGCTAACGGATTTTTCGTTCCTGCCGGAACGAGACGGTGTTCCGGTCGCAAACGCCGTTGCGCCAGGAAAAAGACCGCGTTCCTCAATGGCGCCGGCCATTGTCTTCGACAAAAACGGCGATGTCTGGGCGGCGCTCGGTTCGCCGGGTGGGCCTGCAATCATCGGTTACGTTGTCAAAACGCTGATCGCCATGATGGATTGGGGCTTGGAGACGCAGGAAGCGATCGATTATCCGAATATCGTCGCGCCTCGCGGCGGCGTTATTCTGGAGACAGATGGGTTTGACAGTCAGATTATCGCCGGACTCACCAATCTTGGGCACGACGTCAATACGCGGGATCTTACGAGCGGCGTTCACGCCTTCCGCCTGACGCCTGACGGCGACTATGACGGCGGGGCGGATAAACGCCGCGAAGGAACCTTCCTTACCGGGACGGTTGGAGACAAATGATATATCGGGTTCTTAGTAGAATGCGTCGAGCGCAAAGGTGGAATCCCCGACTACAAAAGCCGGCCCATAACCCAATCGCTCGGCGCGATCAAATAAACGGCGCACTGTTTTTACGAATATTGTGACGATACGCGCGCACATCGTTAGATCGCTAGGCCCGCTGGCGCACCTAACGCCGCCGAACCTTGAAAAGCGCGCGCAAATCGCCCTTATGGTGCCTAATCGCAGAGATTGCCTCTTCGATGCGTTTAATTCGCGTAGGATCGGTTTTGGCGGACTTGACATGCTGAGCCAACATGCGCCGCTTTCCAGGCGTTAGGGCGTCCCAACCAGCTTGAGTCTTTTTTGTGCGAGAAATTGCATGCGCCAATCTACCCGGAATGTCGACGTGATCCTGGTCGGCGATCCGGAGACGCATCTCGACTAAATCGTCAACGGAGAGGCCGGCCTCTTTCATGACTTCTGGACTGACAATTACATAATTTCGTCCGTCTCCGGCTGGAATAAAAGCATTGCTGATCGGTATGTCCGCGATCTCGCCATCCACCCGGAGGCGTGGGTATTTGTCAAAGGGTAGTTCCTTTTTTAAGGCGTCCGGCATGAACACGACATTGTACCAAACCTTCCGCGCCTTGCCGACGCCAAAGCGTTCAATCTGGCTTGAAAACGTATACGGATAAAAGCCCGACATCAAAGGTGTCTTTGCGCCGATCTTTTCCGCCGCTGCCTGCGCTGTAACGCGTATGTCGATTTTGCTTGCCTGCGAGCAGCAGAGCTACTGCATTTTCTTTCCGTCACAGTCACCGCTGCCTTCCGATGAACCGCATCCTGTTTTACAGCTCGCTTTTGAGGTGTTGCCGCTTCCATCCCGGCATAATGCATGGCTAGGCTTTGAACCGGTCTGTCCATCATCAACCATAATGATGTCGCATCGCCCTTTGCCGTTACCGGTCGACACCTTGTACTGCATGTTCGTGTCCGAACATTGTAAAGTTGTTCCCGCGGTGGGCGTCGCAATCAGTCCAGAGTCAAATTCGAACTCACCAAGCGTCGCGTTGTCTATACCTAATTCTTTGATGACCACCTGGCGACGTTCTGACTCGGTTAAAGACTTTCCGTCCGAGGTTTTGTCGTTGTTATTGCCGCAGCCGACGATGACAGTCATCGCTACAGCCGCAATCATAATGTTAAGTATTCCTGGTTTCATGTCATTTTCTCCCCGTTAACATGCTCCCTGAAAATAACATGCGCGCAAGCAACCGCAATGGCGCCGGACCTTACATATTATTCAGTTCGACATAGGTCTTGGCGTCGTCGAATATAAGTGATCATCGCCAACCCGGCGGCGTGCGTTTTTTGTGTCGTCAATTTGTGCGGAAGGGGCGGGAAAGCGTTCGGTAGATTCGTCAGCGCCGCCGCTTGCGCCGCCTGTCTTCGTTTCCATCGCGTCGGACTCGTGCGAAGCCGCGCGAGACGTCCGAATAAAACGAAAGGAGGCTCGATTCCGACGTATACGTTACAGCCGGGTAGGCGCCATCAAGGGGGAGGAGCGGCTGATTTTGATGCGCGGCCAACATAAAGTCACGCCAAATCGACGCGGGGATAGTTCCGCCGGTTATCTTCTCCATGGGCGTATAATCGTCATTGCCAACCCAGACCCCGGTGGTGAGTTGGCCTGTATAACCGACAAACCAGGCGTCGCGCCAATCATTTGTCGTACCCGTCTTGCCCACGGCCTGTCGTTTACCGAGGCGGGCTCGCGCGCCGGTTCCGGAATGCATCACCTGATAGAGGAGATGATTCATATCCTTTGCCGTCTGCGGCGCCATGACTCGTACCGGCGACGATTTCTCTCGTTCGTAAATGAGGTTCCGGTCACTGTCTTCGATACGTGTAATGACGAAAGGTTCCGGTTTGACGCCGGCATTAGCGAGGGGCAAATAAGCGCCGGTCAAATCGTCGAGTGTAACATCGACTGCGCCGAGCGCGATCGAGCGCAGGGGCGGCACATCAGCTTTCACGCCGAGCCGCCGAGCCGCATCCGCAACCTTCTGACGACCAACTTCTTCAGTGACTTGTACTGCGACGGTATTGATCGATTTCGCGATCGCTTCAGTGAGACGCACCGGTCCCACATACTCTTCCTTGTAATTTGTCGGTTGCCAGCCGTCGATATCGATCGGCTGGTCGACGAAGCGGGAAGAAGGCGTCAGGCCAGATTCCAGTGCGGCGACAAAAACGAATGGCTTGAATGCCGATCCCGGTTGGCGTTCGGCTTGCGTGGCGCGGTTGAATTGGCTGTCCTTATACGAACGGCCCCCCACCATTGCGCGAAGTCCGCCGGAATTATCGTATGCAACCAGCGCCGCCTGATCAGCGCCTTTCATCCGGTTTTCGACCGTTAGCGCCGCGGCGACCGCGGCTTCCGCGTCCCGCTGAAGCTTTTGGTCGATTGTTGTCTCCACGACCAGATCGCCGCCCTGAACCCGGCCGCTTTCGCGCGCGAGCGCATTCGCCTTGGCGGATACATAATCGAAGAAATACCCGAGGCCGGTCTCCGCGGCGGATTTGGCAAGGATAGGCGGATTCTGGCGCGCCTCGCGAGCCTCAAAGGGCGTCACCTCGCCGATCTCCAACAAATTATCGAGCACTTCATCAGCGCGGGCTTTCGCGCCTTGGGGATTTTGCGTCGGCGCAAGCGAGGACGGAGCCTTAGGCAAGCCCGCAAGCAAAACAGACTCAGACAGGCTTAAATCCCGGGCTGACTTTCCAAAATAGGTCTGGGCCGCTGACTCAATACCATAAGCGCCGGCGCCAAGGTAAATCCGGTTGAGGTATAAGGAGAGTATTTCGTCCTTATCATGACGACCTTCCAGCCACAGAGCGAGCAACGCCTCACGTAATTTCCGCGTGTATGTTTGCTCTGGCGAAAGGAAAAGGTTTTTAGCCAATTGTTGCGTGATTGTTGAGCCGCCTTGAACAACCCGGCCTGATCGCATGTTCGTGACGGCAGCCCGGATTGTGCCGCGGATGTCGACGCCGCCATGATCGTAAAAGCGCCGGTCTTCGGTCGCAAGAAACGCGTTGACCAAATGATCGGGCAATTCTTCTGTTGAAACGCTTTCGCCATAGCGAGCGCCCCGCGATGCGATTTCCTCACTGTTGCGGTCAAGCACAATCACTGCCGCCGGACGGTTAACATTCCACAAGTCTGCACCCTCGGGGATCCGGGGCGCCATGACGACAAATGCGAAAAACAGAACGCCGGCGCCGGCGATGGCGGATACGGAGATCAGGCTGGCGGCCATACCGCCGGCGAGGTTAAGCCAGAATGGCTGGCTGCGCGCGGCGGACGTGTATTTCTCCGCTTCGCTCGGCGGCGGCCCATCCGGCCGCCTGCGATTGCGGCGGTTTGTGCGCCGCTGGGTTTTTGGGTCAGGAAAGAGACTGCGCAAGCGTTCAATATGGCGGCTGAAGCCAGCTTGCGTTTTGGTCGCGTTCTTCGTTCGACTCGCGCGCAAAGCTGGAGACGGCGCCGTCCCGTCTTTTCGGCGGATTTTGTTGGGGCTGGTCTCGCCGTCAGCAGACCGTTTGGCGAGGGCGGCGAGTACAGCTTCGCCTTTCTCTGAATTTCCAATGGCGCGTGTTTGGCGTTCGGGCCGGATCGCTGAACCGTCCTGTTGATCGGCGGGTGTTTCGCCATCCCGTCCGTGGCCCTGATTTTCGATATCGTCGCTCATTTTTCGCCCAGGTTAATGGCGTTCATTATCGCCTGCTCTGTAGACGCGATAAAGAGGGCGCGGGCATGGCGCAAGCCGTCAATTTTCAAGGCGAGATGACAGTTTGGAGAGGCGGGCCGCATTAAAAAGGCGCCGGCCAACAAAGGCCGGAACGTGATGAAGGCGCTCGCTAAGCGGCGGCGGTCATCTCTTTGCTTGTGCCATCAGGCAATTCGATCCTGAATGTCGTGCCGTCCGGGCCTGTTGCGTGAAGCGTCAGCCTTCCGCCATGCGCGTGGGCGATCTCATGGGCGATGGCGAGCCCAAGGCCTGTTCCGCCGGGTTTTTGCGATCCCTTAAACGGTTCAAACAATGCTTCGCGCGCATGATCAGGAACGCCCGGGCCATCGTCAATCACATCGATAGTGGTTCTATCCGCGAATTGCTGGACGGCGATTTTCACCGAGCCGAAATGAGGCTCCGGCGCCCCGTCTTCAGGCGGCGATAACTCGTTCGGGGTCAAAACGTCGACAGCGTTGCGCACGAGATTGAGGACGCAGCGATAGAAATGCGTTCGATCGACGACGGCTTTTACATCATCCGGACACCCATTTTCAAATGTGACGCCGATAGCGGCGGTGGCGTCAAAGACCTCATCTATCAGTAAACGGAGTGAAACAGGCGCCATAGACAAAACGGATGATTCCATGCGCCCGAAAGTCAGCGTGTCCCGGCTCATTGTGACGGCTCGATCCAGAGATGCGACAAGCCGCGGACTCAATTTTTGCACACGAGGATCATCCGATTTAGCCAATCGATCTGACATCAGTTGGGCTGACGCCAGAATATTTCGTAGATCATGGCTGATTTTTGAGATGCCGGCGCCGAGAGCAGCGAGGCGGCGACGCTCATTCAGGAGTTCATGAATCCGGCGCTCCATGGCCGCGAGACTCTTTTCGGCGATGCCAATCTCGTCGAGCCGCCCGCTGGGCTGCAATATGCGCCCGGCTTGGTCGGGGTCCGCCTGGAACGCTGTAACATTCCGGGTCAGGACTTTCACTGGCTTAACAATCATCCGGTTGAGCGCCCAGTAAACGAGCCCGGCTGTAACGGCTGAAATGAACAGCGACAACTGAAAAATATTGCGCGTGTATCGCCAAAGGTCCCGCCTCAGATCTCGCTGCGAGACAATAATATCCGCTTTACCCGACGTCGCATGGCGCGGGACGCCCATGACGCGGATATACCGATCGCCTTGCGAAAATAGAGCCGCCCATGGATTAAAAAGAATCTCGCCTATCGTTTGCTCGCCCAACTCAACTCGGTGCAGTTTTGCCGGGCCATGCGGGTTGATATCCGGCGCAAGTATCAGGACGCTCAATTCATCCTTTTGAACGGTCACGCCAAGAATGCCCGCCGTTTCAAAGAGTTTCATCGCGACGTCTTCCCGGATCATTTCCTCATCTGATCCGTCCAGCGCGAGCCCAACAAGGTAAGCGGTTTCAATACGTTCAGCGAACCAACCTAGTCGATGATAAGCGATCGACGGGATCAAGACAACGACTTCCGCAACAAAAACAAACAAAATTGTCAGTAGCAGGAGTTTTGTCGATAGTGAACGTTGAAAACTCGATCTGGCGATTTGCATATTGGTCCGGCGTCAATCAAATGTTGACAAGAAAGATACGAGGCGACGTGTGCGGGGCGAGAACAGTGTGGGTGTGTACCAGGCGCCTGCGGCGCGCTTATTCGCCTCACCGCGTGTGGGATATGGCGAGATCATATTGGTGAAGCTTCGGATTTTTTGTTTGTTGGCGATCGCATACGCCCAGGCCTGGATGAGATCGCCGGCGCCCGGCCCCAAAATCGAGGCGCCCAATATTTCGCCATTGGGTTTGGTCACCACTTTGACCAACCCGATCGTATTGCGTTCCGCTTGCGCACGGTCGTTTTCGTCGAAGGGCCAATTTGCCGTTTTGATCGGTCCTTGTTCAGCGGCCTTGGCTTCCGTCATTCCGACTTGTGCAAGTTCGGGATCCGAATAAGTAACCGCCGGCGCGATCACTTCATTGTTTTTTGTCGGCGCCTTAAAGAGGATCGTGCGCACCAGGGCAGATGCGTGATAACCGGCGACATGCGTGAATTGTCGTCCGCCTGCTACATCCCCGATCGCATAGACGCGCCGGTTGGTCGTCCGGAGATATGCGTTTACCGTCACGCCTTTACGGTCGTAAGCAACGCCCGCCGCTTCCAGATTGAGGCCCTCGACGTTGGGGCGACGTCCAACCGCGACTAAAAGATGCGATCCAGCGATTTCGTTACCGCCCGCAATTACCGCGACACCGGCATCTGTCCGGCGCACTTTTTCAACTGCGGCGTTTTCCAAAATCGTAACGCCTTCTTCAATCAACTTATCGCGTAATATGCTGACGAGCGCCGGGTCATCTTTGCCGAGAATAGTCGGCGCCCCTTCAAGCAAAGTCACGCGTGCGCCAAGCCGGGCGTGCGCCTGCGCCATCTCAACGCCAATCGGGCCGCCGCCGATTACCAAAAGGTGTTCCGGAAGCGTTGTATTTTCAAATAGTGTTTCGTTGGTGAGAAACGGCGTTTCGGCGAGGCCGTCGATAGGTGGAACGAATGGCGTTGAACCCGTCGCAATAACGATATGCTTTGCGTCTACCAGGGTTGCACCGGCTTTGACCTGTCGTTCACCAGTAAACTCAGCGTGGTCGCGCAAAACTGTCACGCCCAAGCCTTCAAAACGTTCCTGACTGTCAATCGGCGCAATGGTGTCAATGACTTCACGGACATGAGCCATGACGGCGGGAAAATCGACCTTAGGTTCGGCGGGAGCGATGCCGAATTTCTGGGATGTGCGAAAGGCTTGCGCGCGAGCGGCTGCAGCAAGGAGCGCTTTTGATGGCACGCACCCGTAATTCAGGCAGTCACCGCCCATTTCGCCTTTTTCAATGAGGACGACATTGCGCCCAAGCTGCGCGGCGCCTGCGGCGACGGATAACCCCGCCGACCCGGCTCCGATGATGCAAAGATCTGCATTGATGGATTGGTTCATGAGATTATGATTCCGGGGTGTCCGAAGTTTTTGTGAAACGCTTCAGGATGATGGGTAACAGGGCGAGGAGCGCAAGGCCGATCATGGGCAGGAGCGTGGTTGGTTTCAACAAAATGCCGCTTAGGGTGACGTCCTGACCAGCGTCAAAAGCGGCGCCTGCGGCGTTGCCGATGCTAGCGTAGACGAAAGATCCTGGAATAATTCCGAAAAATGTTCCGATCAGGAAGTTTCGGAATGAGACGCCCAAAAGGCCGGACGCAATGTTCACCGCCCAGAATGGAAAGACCGGGGTCAGCCGAAGGAGCAGCATATAACTCAATTCGTTTTCGCGAAATCCCGCCTCCATGCGTTCGGCGAAACCGCCGGCCTTCGCGTTTTTGAGTAATGTGTCGCCGAAGGCGGATTTCGCCACAGCATAAATGACGAGAGCGCCGGTCGTTGCCGCAGCGACCACCAACGGAACGCCCGGGAACAAGCCAAACATAAATCCGCCAAATACCGTCATGATGGAGGCGCCAGGCGCTGAGATGGCGACAGCGGAAGCGTAGACCAGAAAAAAGGCGCCCATGGCGAGCGCTGGGCGGGTCGCGACCCATTCCTGCAAAATCTGCCGATTCTCACGCAGGGCGTCGAGCGTAAAAAATCGCCCCAAATCCAGCGCCAAAAAAGCGGTGAGTGCAATAATGATGACGACAATCGGGGCGAAACGGGTCACCAGCGATTTTGGCGGCTCCACGGCGTCAGCGTCTTCTGTCATTCTTTTTCCCCTCGGAAGCTCATAGCGCACGGCCATTTATCGTCATTTGTCGTGTTTGGCTCGTCACGAAAGGCCAATTCGGTCTCACATTGGCGAGATCGTTTATGAGATGAAAGCCAGATTGGTTTTTGGACCTAATCGGCTTGACGGGCAAATCGCGAGCGGGTATCCCCCGCCTCTTCGCGGCGCGGCGCCGCTGAGCCCTCTATCTGTAACGAGACGAGACCTATGAAACGGACATTTCAACCGAGCCGGCTGAAACGCAAGCGCCGCCACGGATTCCGCGCACGTAAAGCGACAAAAGCAGGCCGCAAAATTTTGGCTGCGCGCCGCGCGAAGGGACGCAAGAAACTGTCGGCGTAAGCGACAGGCCCGTCGCCGGGTCGCAATGCGAAATTATTGAGTGGCGAACGATCTGATTCTCCTCAAAAAAAGGGCGGATTTCCTCGCTTTGCGCAATGGAAAAAAAGCCTCAAAGCCGGGATTTCTGTTAGTTGCGAGACGTCGCGCGACAATTGGACCGGCGCGCATCGGATTTACGGTGACAAAAAAACTGGGCGGGGCGGTCCGGCGAAATCGTATCAAACGTCGATTGCGCGCCGTTGCGCGCGACGTTTTCCCCAAGTTCGCGGCATCCGGCGCGGACTATGTGGTGATCGCCAGATCGGCGGCGTTTCACCGCCCATTTCAGGCCCTGGTTGACGATATGGAACAAGCCCTTTTAACCCTGTCGGACACGGCTATATAAGGCCGACGCGCAACGCGCGATTGGCGCTCGGAATATCGCCCCTGACACGTAAAGTTTAAGAGCATATTTGATGGATCGGAATTTGATTTTGGCGGTCGTCCTCTCAATGGGCGTCATGCTGTTTTGGGACCTCTTCATCGCGGGACCGCAACGAGAGGCTTATGAGGCCGCGCGCCAGGCCGAAGCAGAGCGCGTTGCGACCGAAGAAGAGACGGTAGAGCCAACACTCTCCGGCCTGGAAGCGCTGACCAGCGGCGAACCCACGGTAAGTGTTGAAGAGGCGATCGCCGCTGCGCCCGCCCGGGCGCCGATCCGCACCGACAATTTCGAAGGTAGCATCAATTTGCGCGGCGCCCGGTTTGACGACCTTCAGCTTACCCAATACCGCGAGACGATTGACGAGGACAGCCCGATCATTCGTCTCCTAAGCCCGGCCGGCACAGATCATGGATACTACGCTTTTGAGGGGTGGAGCGTCGGCGGCGATCGTTTCGACGATGCCGAATGGCGCCTGATCGACGGCGACGTGCTGACCACTGAAACGCCCATCACGATTGAAATGGAAGCTGCGGGATTAACATTCACGCGCACAATTTCCGTAGATGAGAATTTCATGTTCACAATCGCCCAGTCCGTTCGGAACGGCGGCGCGGAAGCTGTTTCGGTGACGCCTTACGCCTCCGTTGTGCAGCGCGGATTTCCCGACGACATGAAAAATTTCATGATCCTTCATGAAGGTCCCGTCGGCGTGGTTGGCGATAAGTTGCATGAGCGCAAATATAAAAAACTGGCGAAAGACAAGTCCAAATCCATACAGGCGGATGGAATTGGCGGCTGGGTCGGCTTGACCGGCAAGGCTTGGTTGACAGCGGTGATCCCCCCACAGGACGCAAATGTACGCGCCCTTATGACGAATGAAGGAACGGCGGCGGCGCCGGTTTTTAATTCCTTTTACGCCTTGCCGCAGCGGACAATTGCCCCCGGAGAAACCGATACACTGACCACCAATCTGTTCGCGGGCGCTAAGGTCGTCAAAATATTGAAGGGATACCAGGCGCCGGTCGACAAAGGCGGGCTTGGCATTCAGAATTTCGACAAGGCTGTTGACTGGGGTAATTTCTTCTTTTTGACGCGGCCCATTTTTACGGTGCTTAATTATTTCGGACATTTGACCGGAAATTACGGCGTCTCTATTTTAATCCTGACACTGATTATTAAAATCCTACTCTTCCCGATCGCCAATAAAGGCTTTGAATCGCTTTCCAAAATGAAGAAGCTGCAGCCGGAGATCGAAAAAATCCGGGCGCGCTACGAAGACGACAAGATGAAGCAGCAGCAGGAGATGATGGCGCTCTACAAAAAGGAGAACATGAATCCGTTGGCCGGATGCTTACCGATCCTTTTGCAGATGCCGATATTCTATGCGCTTTACAAAACGCTCTTCGTGACGATTGAGCTGCGCCACGAGCCCTTTGTATTGTGGATCAAAGACCTTTCCGCCCCGGACCCCACGTCAATTTTCAATCTCTTTGGGCTATTGCCGTTTGATCCGACCGCCGCGCCGTTGATCGGCGCGTTTCTCGGGATTGGCGTTTTGCCGATCTTGATGGGCGTCGCTATGTGGTTTCAAACGAAACTTAATCCGCCCCCGGCGGACCCGACCCAGGCGCAGATCTTTGCGATGCTGCCTTTCGTATTTGTCTTCATCTTTGCGCCATTTGCGGCGGGCCTCGTTCTTTACTGGTTCTGGAACACGGTCCTGACGATCGTTCAGCAATATGTGATTATGCGCCGCAATGGCGTTGAAGTGGACCTCGCGTCTCGTTTCACGTTGCCTGGACGAAAGAAGTCGCCGGCACCGGGCGAATAGTTTTTGATGGCTGGCGACGATGCGTTTACGCCCGGAGCGATTGAGTCCGGGCGAAAACTTTTTGCGCAGCGATGCGAATTCATGCTTGGCGTCGTTCGACTTGACGGCCTGCCGGACGAAGGACCAACAGAAATTGCGTTTGCGGGCCGGTCGAATGTTGGAAAATCATCTCTACTAAACGCGCTTACAGGCCAGAAAGGCCTTGCGCGGGCGTCCAACACACCGGGCCGCACGCGCGAAATCAACTTCTTTGATTTGGGCGGTGCGCTGCGTTTGGTTGATTTGCCGGGTTACGGATATGCCCGGGCATCGCGAAAGGAATCGGAAGGTTGGATGCGGCTGACGCGCGATTTCATGCGCGGCCGGGCGCCGTTGCGCCGCGTTTGTGTTTTGGTGGATTCGCGCCACGGATTAAAATCCAGCGATCTGGAAATCATGGACATGCTGGATGAGAGCGCCGTCAATTATCAAATCGTCCTGACCAAGATCGATAAGATCAAGCCGAGCGCGTGGGGCGGCGTCGTTGAGTCGACGGCGGCGATGATTCGCCGTCGTCCGGCAGCGCATCCCCACATTCACGCGACATCTTCAGAAAAAGGCGACGGACTGGCCCGATTGCGCGCCGATCTCGCCGCGCTTGCGGGCGCATAAACTGGTCGCTGTTCCGTTCATAAGACTTTGTTAACCCTCTTGCCGGCCCTTTAGCGGTATGAGCAAACTGCCTGCAGAAGACGCTGACTCATTGCCGCAATTGCGCGCTCGATACGGTGAGTTCCTGAGATCGGAGAAGCGGGCAAGCGTTTATACGCAGCGGAACTATGCAGCGACGCTTGAGCGGTTCGATGCGTTTTTGACGGGCCATCTGGGACAACCCGCCCGTGCAACGGTCTTGCAGCGTCTTGAAATGGCGGATTTTCGCGCTTTTCTCGCCATGCGCCGGAATGAGGGCCTGAAACCGCCCTCAATCAAGCTGGAACTCTCCGCCCTCAAATCGTTTTTTCGATTTTTGAAAGCGCGCGCCGGCATAGACAACGACGCCATCGTCGCCATGCGCGGTCCAAAAACAAAAGAGCGCCTACCCCGTCCGGTAAGCCGGGAAGACGCCGAGCGCCTGATTATCGCGGCGAAAACGGGCGTCGCCGGACAGAACAAAGCGTCCTGGGAACACGATCGCGATGCAGCGCTCTTTACCCTGATCTATGGCGCTGGGTTGCGTATTTCCGAGGCGTTGTCATTGAAATGGTCTGACGCGCCGTTGGCGCCCGTCATTAAAATTCATGGCAAAGGAGCCAAATACAGGATGGCGCCGATTATCCCGGCGGCGTGTGAGGCCATCGAAATCTATCGGAATGGGTGCCCCTATGGCGGCGAAAAAAATGATCCGTTGTTCTTCTCTGTCCGTGGGCGGCCATTATCGCCGCGTCTGGCGCAAATGATCATGGCGCGCTTGCGGCGCGTGCTTGGTCTTCCCGACAGCGCAACGCCACACGCATTGCGCCATGCATTCGCCACTCATCTGCTGGCCGCTGGCGGGGACTTGCGGTCTATTCAGGAATTGCTGGGGCATTCTTCTCTTAACGCCACGCAGCGTTACACAAAAGTCGATGATGTCGCTTTGATGAAAGACTTCGACAAAGCGCATCCGCGCGCCGGTTAGCGCCGATACTTTTCGTCATAGGCGCGTAAATCGCGTTTTAATTCCGGCAGCAACAAATAAAGGGCGATGATGTTCGGGATCGCCATCGCGAACAGCATTGAGTCAATAAAATCGATAATTGAAGAGACGGATACGGCAGCGCCCGTCGAGAGCACGATGCAAAGCGCAGCTTTAAAAACGATGTCCGTTTGTTTCGATCCGCCGGTCATATAGCCGAGCGCCTGGGCTCCGTAATGCGCCCACGCCACGAGGGAGGTGAAAGCGAACAGCGTTGAAGAGACAAACAAAATGACAGGAAACCACGAGAACGTCTCCCCGAAAGCAGCGGACGTAATTTGTATGCCCTGGACATCAGCGCTTAGCATAAACGGTTCGTAAACGCCGGTGACGATCACAACCAAAGCGGTGAGGGTGCAGACGACAATCGTGTCTAGAAATGGCTCGATCAGAGCCACATACCCTTCGGTCATTGGTTCATTTGTTTTGACCGAAGCATGCGCAATCGCCGCCGATCCAACGCCGGCTTCGTTTGAATAGGTCGCCCGGCGCATTCCATTGATCAAAGCGCCGACAAGACCGCCGCCGGCGGCTTCCAAGCCGAAGGCGCTCCTGAAAATCGTCGCGATTGCATCAGGGAGCGCAGTGATATTCAGCCCTATGATGATCAGGCCGGCGCCGACATAGATGACCGCCATAAACGGCACCAACTTGCCTGCCACATAGCCGATTCGTTTGATTCCGCCGAAGATGACGACCGCGACAAGGCTCGCCATGATGACGCCAAAGGTGATCGGCGCATTGATTCCGGTGACATTCGCGAATTGCGCGTGACTTTGATTGACTTGGAATAGGCTTATTGAACCGCCGATCGCCATAATGGCGAAAAAAACAGCAGCGATTTTGCCGACAGTTTTCATGCCTTTCCGTGCGAATACGGCTTCAATGTAATACATCGGTCCGCCAATAACGCGCCCGTCAGGCAGGACCTTTCGGTATTTCACGGCGAGCGCGCATTCCGCAAATTTTGACGCCATGCCGAAAAAACCGGCGAGGATCATCCAGAATACCGCCCCCGGTCCGCCGAGAATGATCGCAACAGGCACAGAAGCGACATTGCCGAGGCCGATGGTGCCGGAAAGCGCGGCTGATAATGCCTGGAAATGCGAAATTTCTCCGTCCGCCCCATGATGATCGCGCGGATTCAAGATCAGATGGAAGCCATGGCGAAAACCACTGATATTAATGAACCGCAGCATGAAGGTGTTGATGACGCCGGCGGCGATTAACCAGACGACCACCAGGGGGAGTGAAACATCGAAAACGTCAACCGAATAGAAAATAACGGATGAAACAAAATCGCTGATCGGCGTCAGTGCGTTGTCGATTTGGTCAGCAAGGCTGACATCGTTGGAATCGCTCATAGACGATATTGTTTCTTTCTTCGCCGTTCCCGTCAAAGACCGGCGAGGCTCGCCTCCAGATCACGGCGAAGGTCGCCGGCGTCTTCAACGCCAACAGAAAGCCGAACGAGAGAATCATCAACGCCCAGTTCGGCTCTGCGTTCCGGTGGGATCGAAGCGTGTGTCATTATCCCGGGATGTTCAATAAGGCTTTCCACCCCGCCGAGACTTTCGGCAAGCGTGAACAGCTCAACCCGCTCCAGCATGGTTTTCGCCGCTTCAAGGCCGCCGCGTAAGAAAATGGTTACCATGCCGCCAAAAGCTGACATCTGCTTTGCCGCAATGGCGTGGCCGGGATGGCTCTTGAGCCCTGGATAGTGAACGCGGTCAACAGCATTGTGAGACTCCAGCCATTCGGCCAGTGCTGCGGCGTTCTGGCTGGACCGCTCCAATCGCAGGGATAGTGTTTTTAATCCGCGCAAAGCGAGAAACGAATCAAATGGCCCCTGAATGGCGCCGATGGAATTCTGCAGGAAAGCGAGTCGGTCGCCGAGGTCCGCGTCCTTCACAACAAGAACGCCGCCAATAACATCGGAATGCCCGCCCAGATATTTCGTCGCCGAATGCATGACGATATCGGCGCCGTGGTCGATTGGTTGCTGGCAATAGGGCGACGCGAACGTGTTATCGCACCCAACAAGTAACCCACGCTTTTTGGCGATCCGCGAAATCGCTTCGATATCGACGATTTTGAGCAGCGGATTGGTCGGCGTTTCGAGCCACACCATTTTCGTATCAGGCGTAATCGCCGCTTCAAATTGCTCCGTGTCCGTCAGATCCACATAGGTGAAGCTTAAACTCGCCGAGTCTTTACGCACGCGTTCAAAGAGCCGGAACGTGCCGCCATAGACGTCGTCCATCGCGATAATATTCGCGCCAGCCGGCAATAACTCAAGCATGGTCGATATCGCCGCCATGCCGGACGCGAATGCAAACCCCTTCACGCCGTTCTCAAGATCAGCAATGCAGCGCTCGTAAGCAAAACGCGTCGGGTTAGCCCCGCGGGCGTATACAAAACCCTTGTGAACCCCGGGACTTTCCTGGGCGAATGTCGAGGTCTGATAGATCGGCTGCATCACCGCGCCCGTGGTCGGATCATGGGTCTGCCCAGCGTGGATCACGCGCGTGGCGAAAGCGGGACGGTTCTTTTGGTTAGACATGGGAAGTGGCGTTCTCCGACTGAGCGATGGCTTTCGCTTAGCCCGCTCGGCCGGAAAACGCCAGATGCCTTAAGTATGCTAGTGCTGGTAGGCTAGGCCGAGTTCGCATCTGACGGCGTAACGCCCAGCAAGCCAATTTTATAGAGGACACCGGCCAGCCCTGCGCCAATCAACGGCGCGACGAAGAACAGCCAGAGTTGGTCGAGCGCTTGTCCGCCCACGAGGACCGCCGGACCGAAGCTGCGCGCCGGGTTCACCGAAACGCCGGTGACCTGAATGCCAACGATGTGGATGACGGCGAGCGTCAACCCAATCGCAAGCCCTGCCATGGCCGCAGGCGCGCCTGCGCCGGTTGCGCCGAGAATGACGATCAGGAAGAGCGCTGTCATCACCACCTCAAAGAGGAACGCGGCGCCTAATGAGTATTCTCCCAGATAATCTTTGCCCCAACCATTTTGTCCGAGGCCATTATCGCCAATAACATATTCTGGCGCTCCGGAGGCGATGACAAGAAGGATCGCTGCGCCGACGAAAGCGCCGACGAACTGCGCCGCCCAATATCGCACCATCTCGCTCGCGCTCATACGCCCGGCGACGAATGCGCCAAACGAAACGGCCGGATTGACATGGCAACCTGATATCGGGCCGATGCCATAGGCCATGGCGACAATCGCCAGACCAAATGCGAATGCGATGCCGAGCTGCCCGACCTCGCCGCCAGCCAACACTGCTGATCCGCATCCAAATAAAACAAGTGTCGCCGTTCCAACAAATTCAGCGATCAATTTCTTCATAACGCCCTCCTGTGCCTGATCTCCCCGATATGCGCCGCGACCCTAGCCAAAACTATGGCAAGTTTGGGGCGAAAACCTACGGATAAGATCGTTTCTTCGCCGACAGGACTTTATCTAATGCTTGTAAAAACATCGATCGATCCTTCTTCGTGAAAGGCGGCGGTCCGCCAATTTGCTCGCCGCCGCCGCGCAAATCCGCCATGATCGCCCGCGCCGCGATCGCGCCGCCGATTGAATCAGCGGTAAACGCGGAGCCATTGGGCGCAAGTACCTGTGCGCCCGCCTTAAGGCATCGATCCGCCAGCAGAATATCAGCGGTGATTATGATTGTGTAATCGGCGGCGCGCACCGCAATCCAGTCGTCTGCGGCGTCAAATCCGTCTGTGACGATGATGCGACGAATGAGCGGGTGTTTAGGGATGCGCAGGCCCTGATTGGCGACCAGCGTGACGGGCGTCTCGTAACGTAACGCGACTTTGTAGATTTCGTCCTTGACCGGGCACGCGTCTGCATCGACGAGAATTTGGACTTGTGCGTCGTCGCTGGCGTTTTGTTTTTCGTCTGTCACAAGGGGCGTCGCAGACTTTGGTTACGACACATACTTTTGCTGAACGTCTTTTGACCAGCCGACAGTGATCTTATCGCCGTCCTCGATCACCGGGCGTTTGATCAATGTTGGACTTTCAGCCATCAGCGCGATGGCTTTTGATTCAGACGTGCACGCGACTTTATCCTCGTCGCTCAATTGACGCCAGGTTGTGGAGGATTTGTTGAGGAGTTTTTCCCAGCCCGCGGCCTTAGACCATTTCGCCAAATAGGCTTTGGTCACGCCATCGGCGCGAACGTCATGGAAGTCAGGCGCTCGGCCCGTTTCCTTGAGGGCCTTCAACGCTTTTTTACAGGTATCACAGTTTTTGAGGCCGTAGAGGATCATCTCAGTAAACTTTCGTTACTGCTTGATCAGCGGATACGCTGATCGCGCCGCATTCGTATGCTGAAATTTCTGTATAGAAACGGATAAAATTTCTTGATGAAAATTCTAACCTGAATGCGACCGGCGTTTCATATTTACACGATTTTATTTTTTTACCAAGCAACAACCAGATCGGCGCCTCACATTCATTGCCTGTTATCCACTTATAGTCATAATTGAAAATCCGCACATCCAATCTATGGTAGTTAGTTAAGTGGACTCTCCCGAACGCGATTTGAAAATCGAATTGTCCAAGCCCGATGTAATCAATATCGCCAGCATCAAGGCCTTTGGCAATAAGCGTAATGTCGTCACGCGAATACTCGCGCATCTCAAGCCACCTGTAGCCGCAAATAATTCAACAGGTCCGTCCGTGTTATAAGCCCCTCGAATTTCCCGCCTTCGATAACGACGGCGACATGACCTTTGGCGAAGATCGGCAGGAGGTCTTCAGTAGGACGTGAGGCCTCAACAGTCTCAACGCGGTAGGTCATAGCGGACTTGACCGGATCCTGGAACTTGTCGCGATTGCGCACCACAGCGAAAAGAAGGTCTTCTTCGTCCAGCAGTCCCGAGACAACCCCGCTTTCATCGAGTACTGGCAATTGCGAGATATCATAGAGCTTCATCTTTCCGTAGGCGGACATGAGCGTGTCGTCGGGCTTCACCGTGACGGTCGCGTGCTCGGAATGACGCCGAGTGATAAGATCGGTGAGGTCTCCCTTGGGCGCGCGCTTGATGAAGCCCTGATCATACATCCAGTAATCATTGAACATTTTGGACAGATATTTGTCACCGCGATCGCACACAAAGGCGACGACACGCTTTTTGGCTTTCTGCTCCCTACAATATTTAAGTGCAGCAGACAGGAGTGTTCCTGAGGATGAGCCGCCGAGGATACCTTCTTTTTTCAAGAGGTCGCGCGCCGCTTCAAAGCTTTCTTTGTCCGAGATGCCATAAGCTTTTTTGACGAAAGAAAGGTCGGCGATATCCGGAATGAAATCTTCGCCGATCCCTTCGACAAGCCAGGAGCCGACTTCATTGGGAATGGCGCCTGTATTGACATAATCCGTCAGTATAGAGCCGATCGGATCAGCCAGGATTACCTCCACATGGGGCGCGGTTTCGCGAAAAAATCGCGAGAGACCTGTGATGGTGCCCGCTGAACCGACGCCGGCGACGATCGCGTCCATATCCTCGTTCATCTGTCCCCAGATTTCCGGGCCGGTGATCGTTTCATGAGCGCGGGGGTTGGCGTCATTGCCGAATTGATTGACATAAAATGCGCCTGTTTCCTCGGCGATACGTTCGGCAACGTCCTGATAATATTCCGGATGCCCTTTGCCCACGTCTGACCGCGTCAGGCGCACATCCGCGCCGAGGGCTTTTAAGTGAAAGATCTTCTCCTGGGCCATCTTGTCCGGGACGACGATGGTGATGGCGTAGCCTTTTTGTGCGGCGACGAGGGCGAGGGCGAGGCCGGTATTGCCGGCGGTCGCCTCGACAATGGCGCCGCCGGGTTTTAATTTGCCGTTTTTCTCTGCCGCCTCGACCATCGCGACGCCGATACGGTCCTTAATCGAGCCGCCGGGATTGTTGGCTTCCAGTTTTAAAAACAGCTCGCATGGGCCGGTGTCGATGTTGGAGACTTTGACCATCGGCGTTTTGCCGATGCCTTCCAATACGTTGTCGAAAACCGGACCGAAGGGCGTTTCTCGCATGGCGTTGCATCTCCTTGGGGGCCTTGCCTTGCGGCTTAGCCGAGGCCGCTCGCGGCGACAAGTGACGCGTTTATTCTCTAATCAGCTATACTGACAGACCGTTTTAAATCGCGAATGAAAAAACGGCCCGGATGGACGAGTTCGGCGACGTCTCGGTCGACTGGCGAGGGCGCACCGGTGAGGTTGGCGGCGATCATTCGGGCGGCGAGCGGCGCGGTGACAAAGCCGCGGGAGCCGAGCCCGGTGACCACGAAAAGGCCGGGTTGATAGGGAGCGGCCGGGTAGTCTTTTCGCGCCCCCGTCCGCAATCCGTCATAAACGATCCCATACGCCGCCCAGTCGGGAATTGGGCCGATTACCGGATGACGATCCGGGGTCACGCAGCGGAAGCTCGCGCGCGGTTGGGATGAAAAACCCTTCAATGACTGCCAATGCGCCACGTTCGCGATATTTTCCGCCGTGGCCTTCGGCGTGGTTTCTGGCGCCTCGCCGGCGCTATTGTGGTACGTCGCCCCAATGATTGCCCCACCATTGGGCGCCGGGGCCAGATAGGGCCCTGACGCGATGATATGATCAGGGGCGGGTGCGTCCGGGAAATGGTCAATCTGACCCATTGTGCGCGAAAGCGGCAGGGTGCGCGATGCAAACAACCGCAGCGCATCGGCGGCGTTTGCGATAACGACTGCATCGAACTGATGGTCGCCCATGGGTGTTGTCATCACCCAATCTTTGTCGCGTCGCCTTAACCGTTCGACCTTTTCGCCGACTATCGGGATGTTGGCTATTAATGCGGAGAGCGCCGCCTTTGGATAGACGATGCCGGTTTGCGGGAAAAATAAGCCGTCGTCATCCAATCGCATCCAATCGGCAGGCAATGCTTTCGCCGCCGCGAGACGCTCAAATTTATTGCGCTCATTGTCATCGCGTGCGGGCTGCCGAACGGCATAAGGGAAAAAGACTGAATTATCCGACGTCGCATTCAAATCTGTGTAGAAACGGACAGCATTGAGATAAGCGCTCACATAGAACCGCGCCGCCGGCGTATCCCCCAGGTCAAGCCGCGGCATGATGATCGCCGCCGGATTACCGGAGGCGCCCCCGCCGATTGCATCGTCAAATAGCGTTGGACGGTAGCCGGCTCTGGTCAGTTCCGCGCCTAAGCAGGCGCCGGCGACGCCTGCGCCAATGATCGCGACCGTCGCAGAATGCGGCAGCTCCTCTTGAGGCGGACGAAACCAGGGATGATCGCTGTACGTTGCTGGCGGGTTTTTGATACGGGCGACTGTCATGTGGCGCTTGCGACCAAATCCTTGCGCCTTCTGAACGGAAAATCCGGCGCTTTTCAGCCCCCGGCGGACATCGCCTGCTACGGTGAATGTCGCCGCCGTTGCGCCGGGTACAGATAATTTGGCAATTTTCTCCATTACCGCTGGGGTCCACATGGCTGGATTTTTCGCAGGCGAGAAACCGTCGAGAAACCATGCGTCAATTTTGGCCTCGATCTGCCCCAGCGCGCTGTCGACGTCGCCGTAATAGAGATTTAACGTGACGTCGTCGGTCAGAGAAACTGCGTGTAACCCCGGATGACGTGGCGGCAGTTTTTCGCGCATGATGGCGCTTAGTTCGGCGAATTCAGGCCAGGCGGCATGCGCGCGCGTCATCTCTTCCGTTGATAGCGGATAGTTTTCAATGGACAGATAAGCCAGCCGGGCGCCCAGCCGTTTTGCTTTGCGCCAGCTATGCCACGTGACAAGAAAATTCAGCCCCGAGCCGAATCCGAGTTCGCCTACCGAGAAGCTATCAGCTTGCGCGAAACGCGCAGGCAGGGCGTTTCCATTAAGAAAGACATGCTCTGTTTCCGCGCGTCCGTCCCCGGAAAAATAAATATCATCGAATTTAAGTGAGCGGGGGGCGATGTCAGCGCCGTCACCGCCCCATTTCAGTTCCGGTTCGCCGAGATCGTATTTCGTGCTCACGAAGAGATCATTGCGGCGGGCGCGGTCAGCAAAGGTCAGGCATTCTTCGGCAAACGGAATAACGCAGACGCCTTGTCCGTAATGGGATCAAGATTGTCCTTTGTCAGCGCCATTGCTCGTTCTGACAAATCACGCGCCCGCTCTGTTCTCGCCTGAAAGAGATCAGTCCAGTATTCGCGTTGAATTTCGAGCGCATCGCCGAACGACTTCGCCTTCATCAGATCATTTGCGAACTGAACCGCATCTGTGACTTCGTCTTTCGCCGCATCCATCAGCTCGCTTGTCATGGCTGAGACCTGCTCGCCGGTGTGGGTCGCCCGCTCTGAAAGATCGCCGGCGAGTTCGGTCAATGTTTCGCGCATTTGTTCGGCGCCCTCTGAAAAGTCTTCGGTCACGCGCACGAACTTTTCGCGGGCGGCTTCCGAATACGCCTCAAAGGCCGCAGTAGGATCGTTTTCGTTGGTCGCTACCGATTTCGGCGCGGCTTTTTTTGCTGCTGTTTTCTTGGTTGTTTTTTTGGCGGGTGTGGTTTTCGCTTTAGCGGCGGTCGCAGTGCTCATAAACGGGTTTCCTTTTTCATGATCGGCGGCCTGTCGAAACGGCGCCGAAATAGATAGCGCGCAGTGCATAGGACTTTTTGTGCAGCGCAGCAAGGTCCAGGCGGCGTAATTCGGAGGGGTATTCGCGTCAAACGCGAAGACTTAACGCTGCAGGCGTTCGAGAATGCGGGCGGACGCGTACCCATCAGCGGGCAAACCATTCGCCGATTGCCATTGACGCAAGGCGGATTTGGTGCCCGCGCCGATGATCCCGTCGATCGGACCTGGATCAAAGCCGGCGTTTTTCAGCGCTTGCTGTAAATTTTTTCGTTCCGACAGAGCGAGAGGACGGTCGTCACGCGGCCAGGTTGCGATCACGCCGCGATTTGATCCGCCTGCGCGCTCTGACAACAGCGAAACCGCAAGCGCATAGGCGGTTGACCGGTTATATTTCAGGATCGCCTCAAAATTGCCGAAGACCAGGAAAGCCGGGCCTTTGGCTCCGGCTGGCACGATGAGGCGTCCACGGATGTTTGGATCCAGGCCTTCGAGCAACCCGCCCCCGTGCATGGCCGAAAGCCCATGCGCTGTCCATTCGACGGCGGATTTTTTGATTTTGCTGTCCGCCAACGCGTAATCAAAATTCGACGGCAACCGAACTTCCATGCCCCAGGGTTCGTCGTGGCTAAATCGCGATGCGCTTAGATAATTTGCGGTTGACGCGAACACGTCGCCAAGATTGCTCCAGATATCCCGCTTGCCGTCGCCATCGTGATCAATCGCGTATGCAAGGTAAGTCGTCGGGATAAACTGCGTCTGCCCCATAGCCCCCGCCCAGGAGCCGACAAGCTGGTCGCGTTCGGCATACCCATTTTGTATGATGCGCAGCGCCCCGATCAATTGATCACGGCCATAGCCGGTGCGTCGACCTTGATAGGCAAGCGTTGCGAGGGCCGCAATCACGTCATGATTACCCATGATTGCTCCGTATGAAGACTCAAGCCCCCAGATCGCGACGAGAATTTCCGCATCAACACCGTAGTCGGTTTCAATTTGCTCAAGCAGTGCTCTGTTCTGGGCAAAATTGGCGCGGCCATTTTCAATGCGCGTATCTGAAACGGCGCTATCGAGATAATCCCATATCGCTCTGGAAAATTCCGGTTGATTTTCGTTCAGTTCATAAACGCGTTCATTTATGGAGATATCCGCGAAGGCTTGGTCCAGTACATTGGCGTTTATGCCCGCAGCAGCGGCCTCAGCTCGAAAACCCTCCAGCCATGCCTGGAAATCCCCGCCCGGCTGCGCGAGCGCGGCGGTCATAGCAACGGTAAGCGCCGCAACGCCCGCGGTAAGTGATCGAACCCAATTCATCGTTTTCCCCTCGCCATCAAATGTAGCGATATAATACTAAGCAATCCTACCAAAACCGGTAAATTACGCGTGCGTCACAATTGTGGCGGGGTTTGATCAGGTTTGGCAAGCCGTTATGGTCCGCACATGCGACGGGCAGGCGAAAAGCGCAACAAAAACAAAAAACAGGAGACAATGGGGACATGAAACAGCCGCTCTTATTTGGGTTGGTCGTACTCTTGATGGCGTGCAGCGGCGAGCCGCCGACGCAAGAGACGGAGGAAGCAAGCGTCGCCGAGACTGCGTCGGCTGCTGCGTTGGAAGACGGGGAACCAAAAACTTCCATTGCGACTGGCGAACGTCTTGATGGGATGCGGGCGCAATTCGCGGCAATCGATATGAATCCAGACGTTGCTTTTTTGAGTGATGAGGAACGCCAAGTCATCAATCTTCTGAATGACGTCGGCGACCTCATGTCGGAGATATATTTGCGCCAGCGCAGCGAAGACAATCCCGCTTTGCGCGCCGAAATTGCCGCGAGCGATCTTGCGGACCGAGATCAATTGCTGGACCTCTTTGACCTTCACTTTGGACCTTGGGACACGCTGGACAAAAATGCGCCGTTTTATGGCGACACGCCGATGCCGGACGGCGCTGCATTTTACCCGTCCGACATGACCAAGGATGAATTCAAGGCATGGATCGCCGATCATCCGGAAGATGAGGCGGCCTTTCGCAGCGGTTATACGGTCATCCGTCGTGACGGCGATCGGTTGATCGCTATTCCGTATTCCGAATATTACCGTGAATGGCTTGTCCCGGCGGCGGCCAAAATGAGGGAAGCAGCGGAGATAACGACGAATGAGAGTCTGAAACGCTTTCTGAATTTGCGAGCGGAGTCGTTTTTAAGTGACGATTATTTTGAATCCGAGATGGCGTGGATGGATCTCGATGGAACCATCGAAGCGGCGATCGGCCCATATGAAGTCTATACTGATAATCTATTTGGATACAAAACGGCTTATGAGGCGTTCATCACTGTAAAAAACCCAGAAGAAAGCGCAGCATTGGCGAAGTACAAAGACTTTCTGCGGGATCTGGAGGACAACCTGCCGGTGGAGGATTCCTATAAGAACTTCGGCCGCGGGTTTGAATCGCCAATCGTCGTGGCTTCGCAGGTCCATGGGGGCGGCGATAATGTGCCGGGCGTTCAGACGATCGCGTTTAATCTCCCCAATGACGAACGCGTGCGCGAGGCCAAGGGCGCAAAGAAGGTAATTCTGAATAACGTGCTGGGGGCAAAATTCGACCGCATTCTGGAGCCAATGGCCAATATTGTATTGGTGGAAGATCAGGCGAATATGCTGGTGCGCAAATATATGTCAGCCGATGTTTTGTTTCATGAGCTCGCCCACAGTCTCGGGCCGGGAACAATAATCGTTGATGGTGGGGAAACCACTGTCAATGCCCAGTTGCAGGAGCTTTATTCACCGATCGAAGAAGGCAAAGCCGATATTATGGGCGCCTACAACGTCCTTTACATGATGGAGCGCGGCGAGTTGCCGATCGCGGAGAAAGAGAACTATCTGGCGACCTATTTTGTCGGATTGTTTCGCGCCATGCGATTTGGGATCAATGGCGCTCATGGGCGCGGCGCCGCGTTTCAGTATACGTATTTCAAAGATGCTGGCGTCTTCGTGGTCGAGGACGGAAAATACCGTCTGGACTACGAAAGACTGGAACAAGCGATAACCGACCTGACACGCGAGGTTGTGGTGTTGCAGGGCGATGGTGATTATGACGCCGCAGCGGCGTTTTTGGATCGTTACGCCAAGCTTGATGCGCCGGCCATGGCGGCGATCAATGCGATGGAAGATATTCCCGTCGATATTCAGCCGATTTATCCGGACAAGCTTTAGGGCGCGGCTGGAATTTTCCTTTCACGCACCCATCTGACTGCGGGCGGTGTGGAGAATAATGTCGTGTACAGATTGCGGCGGCGCCGGCGCATGCGCCGGCATCAAGCTCGCGTCAATACCTTTCCCCCAGACAAACCCATCCGGTGTGTGATCGCCTGTCCGCAAAGGGGATGGCACAATGATATCGCCCGTCAGGGGCGAGGTGATTGTTGCGAAATTCTGGCTGTTATTCTCGCGGTCCCATTCAACATAGAGGTCCGGTAAATCCGCCGCATAGGGACCATCATAGGAAGCCATCAGATTGACGATATTGCCGACGACAGGCGCGCCGGTTTCCTTGTTGCGCAGCATCATCAGCGCGTCCGTCAAATCGGCAATCACCTGCTTGCATTCCGCGCCAGGCGCCACGACGCCATGACGTTCGCGTCCTTTCAGATTGATGCGGATGGCGCCGGCATTGTCATTATGCGGGATTGCGAAATACCGCCGCGTCTTCATTGCATGATCGGCAAAGGTGCGCCGCGCGAGCCTTGCGAGCGGGCTGATGCGCGAGCGAAGCTTAAACGGCATATTGGACTTATAGCCCGCGCGGACCTTATCAATCGCCGAGGGCGGCCCGCCGGTATCCAGACGTTGCGCGATTTCGGCCATCGCGGTATTCGCGCTGACCATGGTCGTCATGCCCGGCCCGGCCAACACCATAATTGCCGCGTCCTCGTCCGCAGCGTTGACGATAGCCCCGACCGCGGCGTCCAACGCCCGGTAACAGCGGTGGATTGGATCGCCGACCGGTTCGGCCATCGCAGCGTCATAGAGGGGGTGGGATGGATCATGGTAGTGGAAAAGATAATGGCCGATATCGTGGGCTTCGCCGAAAGTGGTCGAGACGAGGTCCCAATCGCCTGACGCCGCCATATCCGCCATATGGCGTGCTTTTTGGGCGATACGCTTTTCTGTTGAAACCATGAAATCAGCGACATTCGCGCCGTGCTGGTCGCTCTTGGCGCCAAAACCGCCGGGCGTGGGGTCGTCCCCAAAAAGACTGGCGAGGATGCGGATAGCGCCTTTCGGGTGGCTCCTCGCCGGGCCGGTTGGGTCGTGAGCGCGCCAATTATCGATGACAACGCCATTGCGCGTTTGCTGAAAAAATGCCCGGTGCCAATCGGTGACATGGGTGCGCAAACCTTCCTCGCCGAGGGTTTTCCAAAAATTCGGCGGGCGGTCCTCGTCGCGACCCAGTTTTTGGGAGACATTATAGGTGCGCGGGTCGTGCTGAATGTAGAAATACCGGCCATGATAATCAGGCGCTGTGCCCGTGGCGGCGGACTGCCAAAAGACACCAGCGCCCATACCGGGCTCTGACCGCAGGTCGACGCGGGCAGATCGTTCTTTGAGAGCGGCGAAGGCCGGGGTCTCGCCCTTTGCGATCAGATCGTCGAGAATATCGCGGTCGAGCCCGTCAAAGCCGATAATGATCGTTTTGGCCGCCAAAGTTTTTTCCCGTATAGCCGCTCGCCCTGGATGACCTCAATGTTATGAGCGACGATGTGAATATCTGGTTAGAGCGAGTCGCCGGGCGCCGCCGCCGTGTATTGGGCGAATGTTGCTTCATTTATTGCAAGTCTGCGCGCCGTCGCTATATATCCGCCAATCAACCGCCGGGGAACGCAAACCTTCGGCCGGATAAACCCAATTCATTGCAGCGCACATGCCCAATCGGGGTGCCGCGGTGCTTCACGAGGGAGCAAAGAGAATGTGGATAACCCCGGCCTACGCCCAGGCGGACGCGGCCGCGCCGAATGCGTTTGTTCAATTGGCGCCCTTGATATTTATCTTCGTGATTTTCTACTTTCTGTTGATCCGTCCGCAACAGCAGGCCCGCAAGAAACACATGGAAATGGTGTCAAATGTGCGGCGCGGCGATACCGTGGTTACGGCGGGAGGCATTGTCGGCAAGGTCACCAAGGTGCTCGACGATCATGAGATCATGGTGGAATTGGCGGAGAACACGGTGGTCAAGGTCGTCAAGGCGACGCTCACGGATGTGCGGAACAAGCCGGAACCGGCTAACGATTAGCGCGGCAGCGTCATTCATCAGTTCAGGGACGGCGCATGAATGCGTCAGCGATTATGCTTCGATTTTCACGTTTTCAAACCTTCGGCATTCTGGGAATTATTCTCCTGGGCGCCCTCTTTGCGGCGCCGAACTTTTTCAGTGATGAAACGCGCGGGAAGTTCCCGGGATTTCTGCCGAAAAGCACGATTAACCTTGGCCTAGACCTTCAGGGTGGTTCCTACCTTCTTCTTGACGTGAATACGGAGAAAGTAATCGATGATCGCCTTAGGGGCTTTTTATCGGATATTCGCCGTGAGATGCGGCCAAGCCGAGCGTCCGGCCGTGAACGCATTCGCATCGACAATCTCTCCTTCAATCCAGAAACTGATATTGTCACGTTGCGCCTACAAAATGAGGCGGACGTCGCGCAGGCGACAGAACGCGTTCGGGAACTAACTCGCGGCGGTCTTGCTTTAGGTCAACGCAACTACAATTTGAATTCTGACGGGCTGGAAATCCGACTGTCACTAACCGAAGAGGCGGCGCAGCGTTTCGCGGCGGAAGCGGTAAAAGACTCTATCGAGGTGGTGCGTAGACGGATCGACCCTGCGGGCAACAAGGAAGTCTCGATCACGCCGCAGGGAACTAACCGTATCGTGGTGCAGGTGCCGGGCGATGATGATCCGGAAGCGCTA
Organism: Pseudomonadota bacterium; assembly: GCA_039186325.1. Classification (GTDB taxonomy): domain Bacteria; phylum Pseudomonadota; class Alphaproteobacteria; order Caulobacterales; family Parvularculaceae; genus Hyphococcus. Next base: position 40,032 of record JBCDAD010000006.1, read on the forward strand.
AAGGCGATTATCAACAGAACCGGACAATTGAGTTTCCATCGCCACGATCCATCCGTTGACGTGAGTGACGCGATCGCCGGCGTCTTGCCGCCGGGCCGAATATATGTGCCGTATACTGAGGCTGAAGGGCCCGGTGGATTGGTCTTGTTTGAGGACGCCGAAGTTAGCGGTGATATGGTGATCGACGCTTCTATGAGCCAGAACGTTGACGGGGGCGGCTTCCAGATCAATTTTTCATTTGATAGCCGCGGTGCTTTACGGTTTGGTGCTTACACCCGTGACAATATCGGGTCGCTCTTTGCGATTGTTCTGGATAATGAGATAATTTCCTCGCCGGTCATTCAATCGGCGATCACCGGCGGTTCCGGCCGGATCACCGGCAGCTTCACCGCCCAAGAGGCCGCAGACACGGCGCTTCTTATTCGCTCCGGCGCCCTGCCAGCGGAACTTCAGACCGTAGAGCAACGCTCGGTTGGACCGGACCTGGGCCGCGATTCCATCGAAGCGGGCACGAAAGCGCTGATCATCGGCTTCCTCGCAGTCATTGTTTACATGGTGATCAGCTATGGGCGTTTCGGGATTTACGCCGATATCGCGCTGATCGCCAACGTTGTTCTGATTGCCGGGTTGCTGTCATTGTTTGGCTCAACGCTCACATTGCCAGGGATAGCTGGGATCGTCTTGACCATCGGTATGGCGGTGGACGCCAACGTCTTGATCTTTGAACGCATTCGCGAAGAATTGCGCGGCGGCAAAGACCCGATACGCGCAGCGGAGGTCGGCTATGAGAAAGCGCGCTCGGCGATTTTCGACGCCAATATCACGACTTTCCTCGCCGCCCTGATCATGTTCCAGCTTGGCGCCGGACCGGTGCGCGGCTTTGCGATCACGCTCGCGATCGGGGTCGTGACGTCTGTGTTCACCGCCTATGTGCTGACGCGGGTCTTCGCCGGGGGGTATCTCCTCGGCAAGCGTCCCAGCGCGATGACATTGTAAGGGGAGATCGACCATGTATTTCAAGATTATCCCCGCCGAGACAAAAGTTCCGTTCACGAAATACCGGATGGCGGCTCTTGCGCTGTCTGCAGTCTTGATCGTCGGATCGATTGCTGCGCTTTTCACGATGGGTCTCAATTTCGGCGTCGACTTCAAGGGCGGCATCACGATTGAGGTCGCGGACACGGACCCGATCGATGTGGCCGAAGTGCGCAATACGATGGAAGGCCTTGGGCTCGGCGATATTCGCGTACAGGAAATTCAGGATTTCGCCGGCTCTGATCCCGCCGTTGTCGTCTTTATCGAACAGCAGCCGATTGGCGCCGGGGCGACCTTGGAAGACGGCGCTGCGCCGGATGACGGCGTTATCACCGATGCGGCGCGGGCGGCTGAGCAGGCGCAAGGCGATGCATCCGCTGCGGCGCAGGCTGCGCTTCGCGATCTTCTTGGCGATGACGTTTCGTTCCGCAAGATCGACGTCGTCGGCCCCGCAGTCTCCGGCGAGCTTGTGCAAAAAGGTATTCGCGGCGTCGTGCTCGCGATCATCATGATGCTCGCCTATATCTGGTTCCGTTTTGAGTGGCAGTTTTCGGTCGGCGCCATCGTAGCGCTCGTCCATGACGTGATCATCACGCTCGGCATGTTCGCCGTCACGCGGCTGGAGTTTAATCTGTCAATCATCGCCGCGATTTTGACCATCGTTGGATACTCGATGAACGACACGGTCGTCGTCTATGACCGCGTCCGGGAGAATTTGCGCAAGTATAAACGCAAGGACCTCGCGGAGCTTCTGGATTTGTCGATCAACGAAACCCTGTCGCGCACGGTGATGACCTCTGTCACCACGCTCCTCGCCCTGGGCTCGCTTTATGTCTTTGGCGGCGAGGTCTTACGCGGTTTCACCTTCGCCATGATCTGGGGCATTGTGATTGGGACCTAGTCGTCGATCTTTGTCGCCTCGCCATTCCTCCTGGCGACCGGCGTTAAGCGCGACTGGTCGAAAGTGGCGGCGACGGCGACGCCATAGCGCGCTGCACCGCTATTCCCGGCGCAGGATGGTCTCAGTTAGCAGGTCGCCCCAACCCTTGCCGCGGAACGCAGCCTTGGTCGTCGCCGGGTCATAGGGACCATCCACCCATTCAAAAAAATCGTCTACAGATGATAAGGATTTGCCGTTTTCAGTCGCCCATCCGCGGAATTGTTCAAATGCGAAATCGATGACGCCGGTCTTTCCGGCTTTTACATGACCGTATCGAAAAGTGAGTTGTTCCAGCGATTCATCAAGGTGTCGGCCCTTATGTAAAAACAGAAATAGACACGCCATCAACCCCGCCCGGTCCGCGCCCGACTTACAGTGAATTACTGCAGGATAAGCGATCTGTTCGTAAAGGGTTTTGGCGCCGTGAAAGGCTTCCTTAGACGGCGCGTCGCGCGAAAAGACGCGGAACGTCACAAGCTCCAGTCCCAATCGTTCGCACGCGTCTTTTTCCAAGAAATAAAATCCGGATGGCTTATCGCCGCGCAAATTGACGATCGTTTTGACGCCCTTATCGCGCCATCTCTCAAGGTCGCGAGGGGAGGGCTGATAGGCGCGCCACAGTTCACCTGGCGAAATTTCGTGAGTGTTGCGATAGAATTTCCGCAATAGCCCGTGATCACGCAGCATTAACTCCCGCCAGGCGCGGCGGCGTCCAGCGGGCGTTGAAAATGCTTCGGCGGTGATCGGCGCGCGCGCCAAGCGTCAAAACTTTCCGTCCCCGTCTGGATCGAGAAGCTTGTGCATATGAACGATGAAATAACGCATATGAGCGTTGTCGACGGTTTGTTGCGCTTTGCCGCGCCAGGCTTTTTCGGCGCTGGCGTAATCCGGGAAGACGCCGACGATATCCAGATTGTTTAAATCCCGGAACTTCACCTCTTCAAGGTTGTCGAGCTCCCCGCCAAAAACGAGATGGAGTAATTGTTTATCATCGCTCATTGATCGTGTCCTTCTAGTCGCCGGCGATTGTCATCGCGGAAATGAGAATACTCGGCGCGTTGGTCGAGCCGCGGAACTCCAGATCATCAGCAGGCGTTGCTTCTGCGAACATCTCAAGGAGATTGCCCGCAATGGTAATTTCGCTCACCGGATAGGCGACCGCGCCGTTTTCGACCCAGAACCCGGAACAGCCGACGGAGTAGTCACCGGTGTTGGGGTTTACCTGAGGGCCGAACATGTCGGTCAGGAAGAGGCCATCGCTAAAATCAGCCATTAGCGCTTCCGGCGTCTGCGCGCCCGCTTCAAGATAGAGATTGGTCGATCCCGACCCTGGCGGCCCCCCTACGCCGCGTGTGGCGCGGCCGTTCGTTTCAAGGTCGAGCTGGAGGGCCTGGCCTGAATTTAGAAACCAGCTTGTCAAAACACCGTCGTCAATCAGCCTTATCGCGCTGTTTGCGACGCCCTCACCGTCAAAGGGGCGTGAACCGGCGCCGCGGCGAATATGCGGATCGTCAATAATATTGACGCCGCGGTGAAAAATCTTCTCCCCCATTTTTTCTTTCAGGAAACTGACATTCCTTGCGATCGCCGCTCCGTTAACGGCGCCGGAGAGATGGCCAATGAGCGAGGGCGCAACCCTTTTGTCGTAGAGAATAGGCGCTGTCCGGCTCGCCAGCTTTTTCGGCGACAAGCGCGCCGCGGTCCGCTCTCCCGCGCTCTTGCCGATCATCGCCGCCGGCTTTAGATCGACCAAATGCGTTTTTGAATCGTAATCATAATCCGTCTCCATGCCATTGTCGTCGCGTGCAATAACGCTAACGGAGACGGAATGGCTGGAACCGCCGGTTTCGCCAAAAAATCCGTGGGTGCCGGCGAACCATTTTTTTCCTTCCCCGTAGCCCGCACCGGCTCCATTCGAATTGAAGACGTTCTCGACATCCAGCGCTGCGCGTTCGCATTCGGCCGCCCGGGCCTTGAGATCCTCCGTGGACGGTTCAGCATAGTCCCCAAGGTCCAGGTCGGCGAAGGGCGCGGCGGCGAGCCTCTCTGATGGCGCAAGGCCGCAAAACGGATCTTCCGGCGCCGCTTTGGCCATGGCCGCGCATCGTTCCGCCAGCTCTTTTAGCCCGGCGCGCGAATGATCCGTCGTGGAGACGGACGCCTGGCGCTTGCCGACCAGAATGCGGAGCCCCAGATCCTGTGTCTCAGACCGCTCCACGTCCTCCAGCTTGCCGAGCCGCCAGGAAACGCTCGATGACACGGACTGGTACAACACCGCGTCGGCCGCCTCGGCGCCGGCCGTCTTGGCGTCGTCAAGCAATGTGGAAAGAAGCGATTCGGCGTGTTGGCTGTCCATAACCCGCGGGGATAGAGGCTTGCGCCCGGCCGCGCAAGCCGGACAGGATGACCGTGCGCCGTCTCGGTCGCAATCACTCGACGATCACATCAAATTCAAGCTGAAAGCTCGGCGATGCGCCGCCGCCGGTTGCCGAGAATGCGCCTACAGGCTCAACACGGATATGCGTTACAGCCCCATCGGCGCCGTCCAAGCCTGCGCTCGGCGTATAGGTGAAACTCGCGCCGCCATCGTTGGAAAAGGCCAGCGAGTCGCTCGTGCTCGAAAGACCGGAAAAGGTATACGTCAATCCGCTGGCGCTGTCGGTGAAACGCACCGGGCCGGATCCCGGGCCGGCGAAATCATTAACAACGAGACGGGTTTCAGGCGGCAATGCATCGATAAAGCTGACCGTGCTGTCGTCGATCGGAATGTCGCCAACACTTGTCACATCGACGGTATAGCGCACCCGGGCGCCGGGGATCGCAAAAGGGTTGGACACGCCGTTGACCGGGTCTTCAATAATCTGAACAGTTTTTGCCGCGGTCAGTTCCGCTTCAAAGACGGCGTGGAATGATCCGGAAAAGCCGATCAGCGATGCGCCCTCACCAATATGCGTACGTTCAGCGTCGTTAAAGACGTCCTCGTCAATCAACAATCCGATCTGCGTCCCCGTCAACGCGCATCGGCGCAACTATCCGCCGTCTCCGCCATTTCTGGTGATTTTGCCGGCGAAAATGCGCGGCGCCGTGAACGATGTTCCGGAATAGGTGTAATTCGTACACCCATTGGAAAATCCAACAATTGTTTCAGGCGTTGTATCCGTACTCCAATCAATCCGTGTCCCTATGTCGTCAATGAATGCGCCATTGTCACCATCGGGGAACGCTATGTAACCGATCGTCTCGGCCATGACTGTCCCGGCGGCGACTTCGGAGCGTTCTAATGCGAGGCCCACGGAAACAGCTGTTGGGTTTTCCATGACGACGGTCAGCCAGGGTTGAGACGGTGCGCCGGGCGTTGCGTTCTCTTCGCTGTTCTCCGTCTGTATTGCGGCGATTACTGACGACGTCGTACCCAAACTTGCCGGAAATGGAACCATGTCAAATCCAGCAGGTCCGCCGACGACACCTGATCGTTGCACTGTTGATGTCGTGTGCAGGCCGGCCACCACCGTCTGCCCGGAAGGAAGGATATGCGCGCCCGGCGTCATCGCAATGTAGTGAACAGCCATGGACACGTGCGGTCCGTCATTGCCCGGCGGTTCCACTGCCGCGATCTCAAAGCCGGTCGCCGTGATATTCCGAATGCGAATGTCCGAGGAGTCGCCGCCCTGATTGGTGGCGAGCGAAACAACGACGGGCGTCGATGCAAAAGGAGTGTCGAAGGTTACGCTTGTGAACGTCGCTAAGGAAAATGTGTCATTGGTGGATACCGTGCCGACTTCGAGCGCCCATGGATTGGCGGCGTTGCAGGGTGTCGCGAAAACAGCTATTACAACCGCACCAGCGCCCGTTACGACTCCCCATACTGAACGTATATTTCCGGCTGGTCTTACTGGGTCACCCATGGTCTTTTTCGGCTGACGGGAAAAACGATGTTGCCGCGATATGACGCGAACAAGACGATATTCCACGCGTTCGGTTATCGAAATCGATACAGAATCGTAATGCGGCAACTTGCATCGTCAGTAGGAACAAAATTTATGGCTGTTTTCGTGTCATAGTGCTCGCCAACATAGGCGTGAGAGATTTCCGCAACGCCGTTTTTTGCTGAGTAAACGCGAGTGTTCTTAACGCCTTGAGGCCGACGCATGGGCGCGTCGGCCATTGTCACAGCGCCGCGTTCAATCCAGCCGCCGACATAGACCTCAAGCGTGTCTGAAAGAAAATAAGCCCCGCGGCGTAGCTCTACGGTCGCCGGCCCGCTACAGTTCAATGTCGCCGCTTTTCTGTATACAGATAAATTCGCCAGACCAATTCCGGCCAGTGCGGACAGCAGAACGACGCCGACGACCCGGCCGCGCGTCATGCGCCGGTTTCGGCGGCCGCGCCGTCACCCCACTCGCGATATGCGCGGAGGGACGAGATCGTTTCGATGTACCTTTGCGCCGTTTTCGAGACTTCCGTAGGGCCATAGGTAAGGAGCCGCGAGACCACCGGCGCGTACATGGCGTCAGCGATGGAGAATTCTCCGAATAGAAAATCCCCGCCATCGCCAAATTCGCGCCGCGCCGTTGTCCAGATATGGTCAATGCGGTCGATGTCCCGTTGCACGCCGCCTGTCGTTAAATGTTGAAGTCCGAGACGCAGGAAATTCATGGGCCAGACAGTGCGCAAAGCAGAAAATCCTGAATGCATCTCCGCGGATATTGACCGGGCGAAGGCGCGCGCCCTGGGTTCGGCCGGCCAAAGCGCTTTGTCAGGGTGCGTCTCGGCCAGATATTCCGCAATCGACAGGGAATCCCAAACCTCGACGTCCCCATGGTGCAGCGCCGGAACAAGGCCCGCCGGTGTTTTTTCCCGCAGGAGACGCCGCGACTCCGGACGGTCAAGCTGGATATTCTCCTCCGTAAACGGAATGCCAGCCTGTGTCATAAGAATCCACGGCCGCATGGACCAGGACGAAAGATTTTTGTCGCCGATTGTGAGGATAAGGTTAGTCATTCTTGACGCTTTTTTTGATGTTTGCTTCGAAGAATTTCTATACCCGCAATTCCATCGATATTTCCACCATAAATATTGCGCCTGCCAAAATTTCACCGAATACCGACCATGATTGCGAGGCGCATGTTCAGCGAGAATCGGGCCGATTTTGAGAGCTTAAGAAAAAATAAAATCGTCAGGCGTCAGGTCGTCAATGGCGACGTCGCGGAGTTCGATAATGTTGCTGCCTGCAATTCCCGGCAGCAGTTCGCCAAAGTCGAGGCGCACAGATGTCCCTACGGTTTGGGCAATAGACATTATCTCCTGAAATGTGTCGAAATCTTCGCCAAAGCCAATCAGCTCTATTGCGTCATCATCACCGCCCGGCGAAAATCCCAAAAGCAAGTCGTCGCCATCGCCAGGTTGGAATGAAATAACATCGTTACCGGCGCCGCCAGCAATCGAGTCGTCGCCCGTTCCACCGAAAATCAGGTCGTCGCCCGTCCCGCCATTGATAATGTCAGCGTTTTCCGCTCCGTCGAGCGTGTCATCTCCTGCGCCGCCGAGTAATCCGTTTGGTCTTGAGCTGCCTTTAATATAATCATCAAAATTTGTGCCGGTAATCGAGTCGATCCGTATAAGGATGTCGCCTTCTGCATATCCGCCGGATGCAGTCCCATCGGACAAATTGATCGCAATATCGGCGTCGCTCAAGGAATAGTTGAGCATTGCATAGAGGAAAGCGCCCTCATCCCCGCCGATTAACGTGTCGGCGCCGGGGTCGCCATAAAACGTCCCACCGGCGTCAATATAGTCGTCGCCGTCGCCGCCAATAAACGTATTTCTCAAGCTCGATGTGTTTTGTAGTGCAACTAGCGTATCGTCGCCTCCTAACCCTTTAATTATATTTTCGCCTTGTTCGGCGATGCCGAGGTAATTCGCGTCATTGTCGCCGATCAACGTATCGTCGCCGCGACCATACGAAATAAATTGTTCGACATTGAAAAACTGATCCCCGCCAACTTGTTCGGCAAAAAGATTGAAGTTCACCGGCTCGCTTGGGTTTTCATTCTTCAATACAACAATATCGACGCCATCACCCCCGTCCAGCGTATCCGATCCGCCGCCGCCCCAAAGCGTATCGTCTCCGGCTGCGCCTTTGATAAGGTTGTTGCTTTCGCTTCCCTCTATACTGTCATCGAACCGACTGCCCTCGAAATTCTCGAACTCTATAAACTCGAAATTGATAAAACCGGATTCGCGAAAACGCACTTCTCCGTCGAAAACAGAATTAGGCGCAATTATCCGGACGGCGACATCGGAACGCGCTGCGGATAGCGTATCATTGCCGTCACCGCCAAATATCGTCGGTTCAAAATTATCTGCAAAAGGTTGCTGCGGGTCGGGGAGAATATGGAACAAATCATCTCCGGCTTCCAAAAAAGCGAATTGATAGTCTGCACCCCCGGCGACGGTATCTTCATAATTGGACGCCCAATACCGCTCAAAATTTATAAATAAATCTCCAGCGGCGTAGCCAGCTGAGCCGAGCGAAGTCGAGATATCGAAAGCGACACCGCTGGTTGCCGTCAGATAACTCAGGTTGTCGCGGCCCTCACCACCATCAATTAAGTCGCCTCCGGAACCGCCGTCAATAGAATCGAAACCGCCTCCGCCCTTTAGAGTGTCACCGCCAGCGCCACCATATATTGTATCTTCACCACCTTGTCCGTCGTAATAATCGGCGCCGGCAAGGAGGTCGACGGTGTCCGATGTCGGTTCAAACCCATACAGAATGTCGTCGCCATTCGTAGGGGTGAGAATAGGCACGCCAATATCCTGAAGAATCGCCAGTTCCACCGGGTTCAGGAAGTAGCGAAACCCATCAACGGCTACTGGACCCATAAGAAAAAACGTACTGGTGTTCGCTACATGGTTTGGATCCGTATCAAGACGAATATCGCCGCCATTCGCCGCGACCGCATTTGGCCCCTTAAAATACTGGCCGGGGCCAGCCGTACTTGGCCCGATGAAACTGTCAAAGACGCTCGTTTCGGCAATTCCGGATAGGGATAAAAACCCGAGCCCGTGTCCGACTTCATGGGCGAGGGTAGACAACAAATCAAACTGCCCAGACGGTAAGTCGGGCGCGTCATCGCCGCCGAAATAGAACTCTCCTGCGTTTAGTGTATTCGTATCGATATTGATGAAAATGTCTGCTTCAGCGCCGTTTCGATCTACGCCATCCTGTAGTTCCAAAATTGTCGTCGCTTGGAAAAGGTTGCTGCCGATCGAAAAAAACTCGGTTCCACCCTCGGCGAGAATTCCTTCCGGGAGCGATACAAAATTCAACTCAACAGAGAGAGAGGCGCTTCCGAAATCAAGATATCTGGACCAAATGGAAAGGGCTTGATCCAAGATCGCCAAAGACTGATTGCGCAGAGCAGTTGAGACGCCGCCCTGCGATCCGACTGATACGGTCCACATATAAACCCCCGCGAATACTCAAATATTCGCAAAATACCCAATAGGTAAGGTATAGAGTAAAACCATATCAAAGTGAAATTAAGCTGTCAGAAGATATCTGACGCTTCTTGATCGCTTAACCTGTCGGGGCGGCTAAAAAGCCCGAATTACTCAGCCGGTGTGACCGGATGCGTCTTGTCGATCGTGCGTTTGATGACTGGGGGAAAACGTTTTCGATGGCGCAGGAGGAGCGCATTGAGGCTCGGCCATTTTCGGCGCATGCCCCGGATGAGCCGCTGGACGGCCGGCACATATGGGGCCAGCAAAGCGCAGCCCAGCGTAATCATCAAGAGGCCGAACGGAATGGGGAGCGGCAACAGGACAAGGCCGGCGATAATCAGGGTCGATCCCGAAAGCTGATGAATAATCGGCAACATCGCCGAACGCCATACT
>JBCDAD010000007.1:0-47254 GCA_039186325.1 Pseudomonadota bacterium
GATTAATGATGTTCGGATCGTGAATGAGGGTCCGGCCGAGGGCGATACAGTCAAAACCGTCGGCGATAATGTCCTTCGCATTTACATATGATTGAACGCCGCCAAGGTATGATAACGGTATAGACACTGATTGCCGAACCTCGCGCGCCAAGTCGCGCAGATATGTTTCGCGAAATTGAGTGTCCGGCGGCACCGTCATGGATTGAATTTTCATGCCGAGTTTAACAATCGGATTGCTGACGTTTTGACTTGAGGGCGGCAATGGCGAACCGAACATAGCCTGGATCGATTCTACATTGAGGCCGTTTGACAATACCGCCAGATGAGCGCCGGTTTTCTCAAGAATTTTCGCGATGGCCACACCGTCTTCAATCCCATTGCCGCCCTTTTTGCCGTCCGTCATCGAGTACTTTACGATCACAGCGAGGTCGCGGCCGATCGCGTCGAGAACGCGTGACAAGACGTCGGCTGGAAAACGCATGCGATTTTCCAATGATCCGCCAAACGCATCCTGGCGCGAATTATAGAGTGGCGAGATAAATTGGCTCAGCAAATAACCATGACCCATATGCAATTCGACGGCGTCAAATCCGGCCTCTCGCGCATACTTCGCTGCGCTGACGAACTGATCGGCGATGGTGTCCATACCATCACGGTCAAGGGGGCGTTTGAAGTATCGTTTGGTTAAGACGCCGACTTTGTTGAAGCCGCCGCTCGCACTAATCGCGCGCGATTGCGGAAACTCTTCTTTCGGCAAAAACGTAAACGACCCCGCATGTGTCAGTTGTGCGCTCGCCGCCGCGCCATTTTTATGGACGCCATCCGTTAGTATACGGAAATCTCGCAAAGAACCATTGTCCATGGTCACTTGGTCGACAAAAGTCCGTCCGTCCCTGTCGATTGCGCAATAGGCGACGGTAGAGAGACTGGCGCCGCCGGCGGCTATGCGTTCGTGAAATCGCGCAAGCCCCTTGCTGACCAGTCCGCCTTTCGCCATGCCCTCATTCGTCGCCGGCTTGATAATTCGGTTTTTCAGGCGCAACGGTCCGATTTTAATCGGAGAAAAAAGGCGTCCGGTCTCTTTATTCACGGCTTTGCCGCCATATTCGAACCTGGCGAGGTTGATTCGGCCGGCGCAACGCGCCTGGAAATAAAGCGGGCACAATAGTCCTGTGTTGAAAACGTGCGCACCATACCAGTATAAGAAATACGAATTATCATCGTTAGGCAAGGGCCCAGTTGCGCTATGCGTAGGAGTTTGAAGGCTATGCAACGAATTTTTCAAAGCGCTAAATTGGCCCAATTGGGCGGCGTTCGTGAAATGATGGATTGGCGATGCTAAGGGTCGCTGGACTCATAGCGCTTGTGTTTGTTGTCATGAGCGCGGTGGTCTTTACGGCGAAGTTCCGCTCATCGCCGTCGACCCAGTATAATTTCTCAAGTGATACGACCGAGGATCTCGCCGCGCTCGTAAAGGCGCGGCCGGCTGATGCGCCGCCGCCCAATGTTGTTATTCTGCTGGCGGATGATCTTGGTTGGGCCGATGTCGGTTACCGCGGTTCGGATATTCAAACCCCAAATATCGATCGGCTCGCCTTTGAAGGTATGCGTCTTGAGCGGTTTTATGCAACACCGATTTGTACACCGACAAGAGCTGCATTGATGACCGGGCGCGATCCAATTAAGCTTGGCGTCGCCCATGCTGTCTTAATGGCATGGGACAATGGCGGCGTTTCGCCGGTCGAACATTTTATGCCCGAGAGCTTTCGCGCCGCTGGGTATCAAACCGCCATGGTGGGAAAATGGCATCTGGGCCATACCATCGAGCAACATACGCCCAACGCGCGAGGCTTCGATCACTTTTACGGGCACTTCAACACAGATGTTGATTATTTCACCCATAGTTTCGCCAGCGGATATGATTTTCAGGAAAATGGTCAAACCGTTCGCCATGATGGCGAATACGCAACCGACGTCCATGGCGAGCAGGCGGCGCGATATATCAAAACACTGCGCGACCCGTCCAAACCATTCTTTCTCTATGTACCTTTCCTGGCGCCCCATTCGCCGATGCAGGCCAAAGAAGAAGACATCTCGAAATATGGCCATCGGATTGATACGCCGATTTCACCGAAGAAAACCTATGCGGCGATGGTTGACAGTCTGGATCAGGCGATCGGTCGTATACTGAATGCGCTGGATGCTGAAGGCTTGGCGGAGAATACAATTGTTCTGTTTTTTTCTGATAATGGCGGCTTCAAGGGATTCGGCGCTGACAATGCCCCTTTGCGGGGCGAAAAACTCACGACATTTGAAGGGGGCGTCAGGGTGAATGCGGTGTTGCGATGGCCGGCGGTGCTGCCTGGCAACACGGTCAACGATTCAATCGTGTCCGCCCTCGATATGTTTCCGACACTTAGCCGCGCGAGCGGCGTCAAAATGAACATGGCTCGTGAGATCGATGGTTTGGATCGATGGGATGCAATTCTAGGCGCGGGTGAAAGGGCGCGCAGCGAGCCCCTTATCTTCACGTCGAATGTGCCGATATACAATATTTTTCAATATGGTGTTCTGGATGGACCCTGGAAGCTCTATCAGAAAGTCGATCACCAACGGCGGACAACGCAGAGCGAAACCATGTTGTTCAATGTTTGGGAAGACCCGGGCGAAACTGACGATCTGTCTGCAACGTATCCGGACCAAGTGAAACGCTTGGAAAGAATTCTCGATAAACGCCTTGCGATGCACCCAATTGGCGGCACCACGGTCACCATTCAACCGCATCCTGGTTGGCGCGCACCGCTGAATTATGCTGACGCCGTTCTTCCATCGGATCACGTGAACGCCGATGCATGGGATGGTTTCAGCCCCCTTGCGTCACAGGTTTTGCAACAGACGCATGGTGAGCGGGGTAAAATCCAGTACGAATAGGTTGGAGAGCACTCGCTGTCAGATGCAGCGCATTGCCCGTATGAAATGACTCGCTTATCAGTCTACTCGCGAAAAAGGCGCGACCGGCGGCTTTCAGATCGGCGATGGCGCTTCTGCGAGAGAATTGGAGAGACCCATGAAAACACGCGCCGCGATCGCGCTCGAACCAAATAAACCGCTGGTGATCGAGGAAGTTGACCTGGAGGGGCCAAAGGCAGGCGAAGTGTTAGTTGAGATTATGGCGACTGGCATTTGTCATACAGACGCCTACACGCTCGAAGGTAAGGACTCAGAAGGCATTTTCCCGTCTATCCTCGGCCATGAGGGCGCAGGTGTCGTCCGCGAAGTCGGGGCCGGGGTTACCAGCGTTGCGCCGGGCGATCACGTGATTCCGCTCTATACGGCGGAGTGCCGGCAATGCAAAACCTGTCTGTCGCAAAAAAGCAATCTGTGTACGGCTGTGCGCGCGACGCAAGGACAGGGCGTGATGCCGGATGGAACGAGCCGCTTCTCCTGGAAAGGTCAGAAGCTCGCTCATTATATGGGGTGTTCGACTTTTTCGAATTTCACTGTCCTGTCGGAATATTCGGTTGCAAAAATCAGAACCGACGCCCCCTTTGACAAGGCCTGCTACGTTGGCTGCGGCGTCACTACCGGTGTCGGGGCTGTTGTCTGGACCGCCGGTGTTGAACCGGGCGCGAGTGTAGCGGTGTTTGGCCTCGGCGGTATCGGACTTAATGTCATTCAGGGCGCGAGAATGGTGGGCGCTGACAGGATTATCGGTGTCGATATCAATCCGGACCGCGAAAACATTGCCAGGGAATTCGGTATGAGTGAATTTGTTGATGTCAATCAAATTGGCGCCGGCAATGTCGTTGACCGTGTCGTTGAGCTCACAGGTGGCGGTGCAGACTACTCATTTGACTGCACCGGAAACACGGACGTGATGCGGCAGGCCCTTGAATGTTGTCATCGCGGCTGGGGTGAATCGATCATCATCGGCGTCGCCGAGGCCGGCAAGGAAATCTCTACGCGGCCCTTCCAACTCGTCACAGGCCGAGTCTGGAAGGGAACGGCCTTTGGAGGCGCCCGTGGTCGCACGGACACGCCGAAAGTCGTTGATTGGTATATGGACGATAAAATCCAGATTGATCCATTGATTACGCACACCATGCCGCTGGAAGATATCAACAATGCATTCGATCTGATGCATGCGGGCGAGAGTATTCGCAGTGTGGTGATTTATTGATCATATGGAAGTTCCAGAAACGCACAACCTAAATACGCAAGACACAGAAGAATTCTTTCTGCGGCTTGCTTGCGGTGATCGACCGGGAATCGTCGCTGCTGTCTCAACATTTCTTTTTCAGTCCGGTTTCAATGTTCTGGATTCTCAGCAATTTGACGACACCATCCATGATCGGTTTTTCCTGCGTGCGCATTTTGCAAGTGTCGGCGCGCCAGTTGATTTAGGCCAGCTAAAGGTAGAGTTCGCAAAAGTCGCCGAACCCTTTGGAATGAACTGGACGTTGCGGCGGGCGGCAGAGCCCCAGCGTGTTTTGCTTCTCGCGTCAAAATTTGACCATTGCCTGGCCGATTTATTGTTTCGTTGGCGCGGCGGGGAATTAAATATGACGCCCATTGGGATTGTCTCAAACCATCCCCAATCGACTTTTGAACGTATCGATTTTAGCGACATTCCGTTTCATCATCTCCCTATCACGCGCGATACAAAGTCAGCGCAGGAAGCCGCGCTGAAAGCGCTTATCGATGAGACGTCTACGGATCTTGTTGTGCTCGCCCGCTATATGCAAATCTTGTCAGACGGTTTATCTGCGTTTTTGGCCGGGCGATGTATCAATATTCACCATAGCTTTTTACCCGGGTTCAAAGGCGCGCGGCCTTATCATCAGGCCCATGCCCGGGGGGTCAAGATCATCGGGGCGACTGCGCATTATGTGACCGCGGATCTTGATGAGGGGCCGATTATCGAACAGGATGTGGAGCAAGTTAGTCATCGCGATACGCCCGATGACCTCGTGCGAAAAGGGCGGGACATTGAACGGCGTGTTCTGGCGCGAGCGGTGCGCCACCATTTAGACGAACGGGTCATTGTCAACGGTTCAACGACGATCGTCTTTCCGGAATGATTGTGTCTGAACACTCTCCAGTCTCGCCTGTTCTGCACGTTGATCTCGGCGCCATCGTGGAGAATTATCAAAAGCTGCGCGGTGTAGCGCCTGGACGATGCGGCGCGGTGGTTAAAGCGGACGCATATGGGCTCGGTATGATCCCCGTCGCTAAAAATCTGATGTCCGCTGGTTGCACTGACTTTTTTGTTGCGACGCCAAGTGAGGGGAAAGTGCTTCGGGAGGCTGCGCCCGACGCGGTGATTTATGTGTTCCAGGGACTATTGCAGGGCACCGAGCACGTTTACCGCGAGGCGCGTTTAAACCCGGTCATAAACACCCAGGAGGAGTTGAGGCGCTGGGCCAGCGCTTCGCCGCCCCGGGGCGCAGCTTTACACTTTGATACGGGCATCAATCGCCTAGGTATTTCGACTGAGGAAATAGCCGAAATCGCGATCGCGCCGGATATATTGGAGATGGCCGGCGTATCCATTTTAATGACCCATATGGCGTGTGCGGATGACCCGGACAATCCGGCCAACACTGCCCAGCTTCGGAAATTCAACACCGTCAGCTCGCGTTTTCCGAATCTAGAAACGAGTATCGGCAACTGTGCTGCGCTGTTGGCCGCGCCGGAGTTTGCCGGCGATCTGGCGCGACCGGGAATTGGCCTTTATGGCGGGAACCCGTTCTCCACACGAGACAATCCGATGGCGCCGGTGGTCCGGCTGACGGCGCCGATCATACAAATGCGCGATTTGAGTGCAGGCGAGCGGATCGGTTATGGCGGCGCCTTCGCTGCTGAAAAAGATATGCGCATTGCGACTGTTTCGATTGGCTATGCAGATGGCGTCCGCCGCGCCGTTGCGGGCAAGGGGGCGGTCATGGCGAACGATGAGCGAGCGCCCATCCTCGGACGGATTTCCATGGATTCGATTGTTATTGATGTGACCGGGGCGGCTTTCGATGGGCTCGTCGTGGGCGACGAGGTGGAGCTCATCGGTGATATCTCGGTCGACGAGGTGGCCGCGTGGGCCGACACGATCCCTTACGAAATCCTGACCGGGATCGGTCCCCGCGTTTTGCGGCAATACAGTTAATCTTTCAGCAATTCCCCGAACTGGGGCTGACAATTGACTTTGCGCGAAAGCAAAGTACCCACGGACGGGATTTTGCAGGCGCCCAAAGAGCTTGCGCCAGTCTGAAAGAGCGAAGGAACGACGAATGTCCGACACAGTATCCGTTGGCGGCCTAAAGGTGGCGGCGCAGCTGCACGATTTTATCAATGAGGAAGCGTTGCCGGGGACCGACGTTAGCGTCGACGCCTTCTGGTCCGGACTTGAAACGCTATTGGCGGAATTTGCCCCTCGTAACCGCGTTCTTTTGAGTGAACGCGAAACGCTCCAGTCAAAAATTGACGCCTGGCATGAAGCGCACCCAGGACCGTCAATTGATGCGACTGCCTATCGCGAGTTTTTGAAAGAGATCGGATATCTTGTCGAGGAGCCCGGCGACTTCGTTATTGAGACAGAGAATGTCGACGAGGAGATCGCGCGGAAAGCGGGACCCCAGCTTGTCGTGCCGGTCATGAATGGGCGTTTCGCCTTGAACGCCGCCAATGCGCGGTGGGGTAGTCTTTATGACGCCCTTTATGGAACGGACGTTATTCCGGAGACGGACGGCGCTGAGGCGGTCGGCGCCTATAACCCGGTCCGCGGCGCGTTGGTAATCAATGCCGGCCGTAAGTTGCTGAACGACCATTTTCCTCTTGCCGGCGGCGATCATGGTGATGTTGAGCTTTATGCGGTTAAAGGGGGCGCTCTTGTCGCAACAATTGACGGCGGCGCCATAAAGCTCGCTGATCCAGCTCAGTTTGCGGGCTATCAGGGCGATGCGGATGCGCCATCCGCTGTGCTGCTGAAAAATCATAATCTCTATGCGGAAATCATGATCAACCGTGATCATACAATCGGCAAGACCGACAAGGCCGGCGTCGCTGATATCATTCTGGAGAGCGCGGTCACAACAATCATGGATGCGGAAGACTCCGTCGCCGCGGTCGATGCCGAAGATAAGGTTGTCGTTTATCGAAACTGGCTTGGGCTCATGAAGGGCGATCTCGCGGCGTCTTTCAAAAAAGGCGGGAAGACCGTTGAGCGACGCCTCAAAGGTGACCGGACATACACCGCGCCCGACGGTTCTGCGTTGACGCTTCCAGGGCGTAGTTTGATGTTGGTGCGCAATGTGGGTCATCTTATGACCAACGGGGCGATCATATTGCCGGACGGTTCTGAGGCTCCGGAAGGTCTTCTTGACGCGATGATCACGGTACTGATCGCAAAACATGATTTGCTTGCGAAAGGGCGTTATCGCAATAGCCGGACAGGTTCAGTTTATATCGTAAAACCAAAAATGCATGGCCCCGCGGAGGTGGCGTTCGCTGTGGAGGTTTTCGCCGCGGTTGAAAAAGCGCTGGGGCTTGCGCCGGATACGGTCAAAATCGGCATTATGGATGAGGAGCGCCGCACAACCGTTAATTTGCGCGCCTGTATCGAAGCGGCTAAGTCTCGTGTGATCTTTATCAATACGGGCTTTCTCGATCGCACGGGCGATGAAATTCACACCTCCATGCGCGCCGGGCCGATGATTCGCAAAAACGAAATGAAAGGCGCGAGCTGGATTGCGGCCTATGAGGACGCTAATGTCGACGCCGGTCTGAAATCAGGATTTGCCGGACATGCACAGATCGGGAAGGGCATGTGGCCTAAGCCCGACATGATGGCGGATATGATGAAAGAGAAAATCGGCCATCCGAAATCTGGCGCCAATACGGCATGGACGCCGTCCCCGACCGCGGCGACGCTTCACGCGATGCACTATCACGCCGTCGATGTGGCGGCGCGGCAGGCGGCGCTAAAAAATCGTCCTTATGCGGCCCTTGACGACATTCTGGATGTTCCGCTTGCGCCGAAACCCAATTGGGCGTCGGATGAGGTGACCGAAGAACTGGAGAACAACGCACAAGGCATTCTAGGTTATGTTGTGCGTTGGGTGGAGCAGGGCGTTGGCTGCTCAAAGGTGCCGGATATCAACAATATTGGCTTGATGGAGGATCGTGCGACATTGCGCATTTCCAGCCAGCATATGGCGAATTGGTTGGCGCATGGGGTGTGCACAAAAGATCAGGTGATGGCGGCCATGAAGAAGATGGCTGAAAAAGTCGACAGTCAAAATGCAGGTGATCCGGACTATCGCAATATGGCGCCGAACTTTGAGGATAGCGTAGCGTTTCAGGCGGCGTGTGATCTTGTCTTTAAAGGCGCTGAACAGCCCAGCGGTTACACTGAGCCGATATTGCATGCCCGGCGCCTCGAATTCAAAAAGAAAACGGCCGGTTGATTTTCAACACCGGCCGTCCTCATCGGGGTCCGATTGGCAATGGGGTGTGGGAGTTTTGTCTTCGGCCCCCGTTGGGTAACTAAAGCTAGAAGCTTGCGTCGAACGACAGACCCCACCACAGGCCAGAGCTCTGGAAGGTGCCTGCATTCGCATCGTCGAAGATGGATCCGCCAGCGATATCTGAACCGCCATAACGTCCGCCTGCGGAAATTGATCCATTATCGGTTAAGGCGTAAGTAAATCCAGCGGACGCGACACCGTAAAGATAATCGCCGCCATCATCATCATCGATGACGTAACCGATATCGCCGCCGACATCGAACGTGACTTTCTCCGCGACATCAAATGAATGCGATGCGGAACCCTGAATGGTCGTCGTGTCGAAGTTAATGTCATGGTAGACATAAAGTGACGGCGCAAGCGGGCCGTCCAGAGAGACGCCAGCGTAAAACTCGATCGTATTTGCGCCGAGACCGTCGCCGTCTTCTTCAAAGAGATCGCCGAACCCGCTCGCGAGATCTGGGAATGTGTAATAGGTAACGCCAACATCCAAGGTGAATGTGTCGTCGAGGCTGACAGAATAACCACCGAAAAGGTCTAACTCTTCGCCGCCAGGCGTTGACGTGAAATCGTCATCACCAATCGGCAGATTAAACCACGCGCCTGTATAAAAGTTTCCATATGACAGGTTAATCGCAGGCTGGATGCTTGTTTCCGCAAACTGGATACCGCGGAAGACATATTTGGACTCAAACCCGACCGTCGTTGAAACGCCAAATTCGCCGGCGGCGGCGGGTGTCGCGATGCTCAGTAAACCAATCGCCGACAAGATTCTTCGCTTCATTGTTCCCCTCACTTTCATTCTGAATACCGAACGCTGAACGTTTACGAATCGATCGAAACAACAGCATGCTACGATGCAATGCACAATAGGAAATAGCATAAAAATGCAGAAAATAGAAAAATCCGCCTATTTTCGCCGGTTTACTGACGCCAAAATGCAACAACACCCTTGAATGTGATAAAATTGTAAAATTCCTGCTGCAATTGCTAGCGCAAAATTATTGCGCTGCAGCAGGAAACGCCATACGCTTTGCGACACAAAAACAAGGAGTTGTGCGGATGAAATTCATCATCGCTGTCATCAAACCGCAAAAACTTGATGAGGTGCGCCAGGCGTTGACGGGCCTTGGCGTCGAGGGAATGACCGTCACCGAAGTCAAAGGGTTTGGTCGCCAAAAAGGACATACAGAAGTCTATCGCGGCGCGGAATACAAAGTTGATTTCATGCCGAAGGTAAAGCTCGAAGTCGCGGCAAACGACGATCAAGTGACAGCAATTGTCGATGCGATTCGAAATGCCGCTCAGACAGGCCGGATCGGCGACGGCAAAGTTTTCGTGTTGGGGCTTGAAGATATCGTGCGGGTGCGGACGGGCGAAACCGGCGCAGCAGCGATCTAA
Organism: Pseudomonadota bacterium; assembly: GCA_039186325.1. GTDB lineage: Bacteria > Pseudomonadota > Alphaproteobacteria > Caulobacterales > Parvularculaceae > Hyphococcus. Next base: position 9,921 of record JBCDAD010000007.1, read on the forward strand.
TAGAAGAGGACAATCAAGAATGAGAAAGCTCTTAATTCCCGCTGTCGTCGCGGGGGCTGCGGCGTTTGGATTGCTTGGCACAGCCGCTGCTCAGGAAGCGGTCGCGCCCGTGGCGTCAGACGCCTCTGTCTATGTGTTTAATACAACGCTGTTCCTGATTTCAGGCATGGTTGTCATGTTTATGGCCGCCGGTTTCTGCATGCTGGAAGTCGGCCTCGTGCGGTCCAAAAATGCGGCGACGATCTGCGTTAAGAATATTGCGCTCTATTCGATCGCCGGCATTATGGTCTGGCTCCTTGGCTACAATCTCATCTACGGCGTCTCCGAGGGCGGCCTGTTTGGCAAGATTGGTGTTTGGGGCGCTGACGATTCCGACGCGCTTGGCACTGGCTATGCGGCGAGTTCCGACTGGTATTTCCAAATGGTGTTTGTCGCGACTGCTGCATCGATTGTATCAGGCACCGTTGCTGAACGGATTAAACTGTTCCCCTTCCTGATTTTTGTCGCCGTTCTCACTGGCGTTATCTATCCGATCCAGGCGTCCTGGGAATGGGGCGGCGGATATCTGGATGCTCGATGGTCGTTTTCTGATTTCGCCGGTTCAACGCTGGTGCACTCAACAGGTGGCTGGGCGGCGCTTGCCGGCGCCATTGTCCTGGGCGCGCGCAAAGGAAAGTATGAAGGCGGGCAAGTGAGCCCGATGCCGGGTTCATCACTACCGCTCGCGACGCTCGGCACCTTCATCCTCTGGCTTGGCTGGTTTGGGTTCAACGGCGGGTCACAACTGGCCCTTGGCAGTATCAGCGACGCGCAATCCGTGGCGAACATCTTCGTTAACACCAATATGGCGGCATGCGCTGGCGTTGTGACCGCATTAATTTTAACGCAGCTGCGTTTCGGCAAAGTTGATCTTACGATCGTGCTTAACGGCGCCATCGGCGGATTGGTGGCGATCACGGCTGAACCGCTGACGCCGTCAATTGGCCAAGCTGTGCTCATCGGCGCAGTTGGCGGGGTCATTGTGACATTTGCGATCCCGCTGCTCGACAAACTCAAAATCGATGATGTGGTGGGTGCGATACCAGCGCACCTGTTTTGCGGTATCTGGGGGACGCTTATCGTGCCATGGACCAATTCTGACGCGAATTTCGTCGGCCAGTTGGTTGGCGTCGTCATGATTGGTGTCTTCGTATTCGTTGTGAGCTTTGCGTTGTGGACTTTGCTTAAGGTCACGATGGGCATCCGCGCCAGCGAAGATGTGGAAAACCTTGGGTTGGACAAGTCGGAGCTCGGTTTAGAAGCCTATCCGGAGTTCGCCAGTTAATAGCATTTTATGCTAAATTAGCGCTGCAATGTGTTTTTATGTCGCGTCTTGCGAAAACACCTTGCGGCGTTTAAAGCGTGGCGCATCAAGCGCCGCGCTTTTTCATTATTGGTCCAACGCTGGCCATCGACGATTTTGCGTATGCGTTTGGCGCATCATTGTCACCAGAGCAGAGGCTCGGCGGTGATGCACTTTCTGGAATGAGCTTGGCATGACGAACGACATGTTAAAATTCGTGACCGATCCGCGTGTGACCCCGCCCAAAAGGCCGGCTGCGAATCGCCGCGCGGATTTTGCCGAGATTTATGAGCGTTTCTCTGTTGAGCGCGCGGAGACCCAGGCGGCGCGTTGCAGCCAATGCGGCGTCCCATTTTGCTCCAATCATTGCCCCCTCGGCAACGACATTCCTGATTGGTTGCGATTGGTCGCTGAGGGCCGCCTAGAAGAGGCCTATGCGGTCTCTTCCGCCACCAATATGATGCCAGAAGTCTGCGGCCGGATCTGTCCGCAAGACCGCCTGTGCGAAGGTTCCTGCGTCATTGAACAGTCTGGTCACGGAACAGTGACGATCGGCGCGGTGGAGCAATACATTACGGAAACCGCCTTCGAAAATGGCTGGGTAAAGCCGATCGCGCCATCCTTTGAACGTGCTGAGTCGGTCGGGATTATCGGCGCCGGCCCCGGTGGGCTGGCGGTGGCTGAATTGCTCCGCCAACAGGGTTTCCAGGTGACGGTCTATGATCGTTATGACCGCGCCGGCGGGCTTCTGATTTATGGAATTCCGAATTTTAAACTAGAAAAATCCGTCGTCCAACGGCGTGTTGTGCGTCTTGTCGACGGCGGAGTAGACTTCAAATTGAATTTTGAGGTTGGGCGCGACGCGCGCCTTGACGAGTTACGAGCGCGCCATGATGCAATCATCATTGCTATCGGCGTTTACAAATCACGCGAACTTAAATGCCCGGGAATCGGCGCCGAGGGTGTTTTTTCGGCTCTCGATTTTTTGACTGCCTCAAACAAAAAAGGGCTTGGCGATGCAGTGCCCGCATTCGACGATGGCCCGTTGAACGCAAATGGAAAAAAAGTCGTGGTGATCGGCGGTGGCGATACGGCGATGGACTGCGTACGGACCGCCGTGCGGCAGGGCGCTGCAGCTGTCACCTGTCTTTACCGTCGGGACCGCGCCAATATGCCAGGCTCGGATAGAGAAGTTGCAAACGCGGAGGAGGAAGGCGTTGTCTTTGAGTGGTTGGCTGCGCCCAAAGCAGTTCTAGGGGGCGCTGGCCGCGCCACGGGTGTACGCGCCAGTCGGATGCGGCTTGGCGCGGCGGACGCCAGCGGGCGGCAGTCGCCCGAGGAAATTCCGGGCGCCGATTTTGATCTGGACGCTGATATGGTGATTAAAGCTCTTGGATTTGAACCAGAAGATGCGCCCGCATTATTTGAAGCGCCGGATCTGGCTGTATCGTCTCGCGGAACGATTTCTGTAAATCGCAAAACCCTTGAGACAAAAATACCGGGCGTATTTGCTATCGGTGATATTGTCCGCGGCGCATCGCTTGTCGTTTGGGCGATCCGGGACGGCCGCGAAGCGGCCAAGTCCATCACCGCTTATTTGAATGACCGCAAGGTCATGCCGATTGCCGCCGAGTAGCAGGCATTCAGGAGTGATATGTCCAAGGCTTTCCCACAGTCCTATCTCGGCGCTCGTCAACGACTGATCGATCTCAATGCCTATGATCTTTCATCGGAGCATGATGCGTGCGGCGTCGGCCTGATCGCGGCGCTTGATGCAGCGCCCCGGCGTGACATTGTTGATATGGCGATCAAGGCGCTCGGGGCGGTTTGGCATCGTGGCGCCGTGGACGCCGATGGCAAGACCGGCGACGGGGCCGGCATCCGTCTTGGCGTTCCACAATCGCTGATGCGGCGGCACGTAGAGCGCACCGGCCATAAGCCGGGCCCCGAGGATATCTGCGTCGGCATGATATTCCTGCCGCGAACTGATCTCCGCGCTCAGGATTTAGCGCGTTCTATTGTTGAAGCGGAAATCCTGCGCGGCGAATTTTATATCTATGGATGGCGTCAAGTTCCGGTGGATGCATCGTGCCTTGGCGAGAAAGCCAACGCCACACGTCCTGAAATCGAGCAGGTTCTCTTTTGCGACAAAACCGGCCGTGACCGGGAAGCCCTGGATCGCGCTCTTTATATCGTCCGGCGACGGATCGAAAAGCGTGCACAAAGCGAAGCGCTGGCTGATCTCTATGTCTGTTCGTTATCCGCCCGGGACGTTGTTTATAAAGGCATGTTCCTCGCGGAGGATGTTGATAGTTTTTACCCGGATTTAAAAGAACCGGAATTTGTCTCTAACTTTGCGATCTTCCACCAGCGATATTCTACGAATACCTTTCCAGAATGGCGACTGGCGCAACCGTTCCGCATGCTTGCTCATAATGGTGAAATCAACACGTTAAAAGGCAACGTCAACTGGATGAAGAGTCACGAAATCCGGATGGCGTCGAACGCTTTCGGAGAAGAGGGCGACGATATCAAGCCGGTGATTCAGCCCGGCGCATCGGATTCTGCAGCGCTAGATCAGACGATGGAGCTTATTGTCAGGGCGGGCCGGACAGCGGCGATGGCGAAAGCGTTGTTGATACCGGAAGCCTGGTCCAAACGCGCATCAATGATGCCCTCTGAACATCGCGCGCTCTTTGAATATTGCAATGCCGTGATGGAGCCCTGGGATGGTCCGGCGGCGATCGCTGCTTTTGATGGTCGATGGGCTGTCGCCGGATTGGACCGTAATGGGCTTCGGCCGATGCGCTATGCAATTACGGAAGACAATATTCTGGCGGTTGGATCGGAAACCGGCATGTGTCCGCTGGACGGGCGCACCGTGACGGCGCGCGGCGCGCTGGAACCTGGCAAGATGATCGCGATTGATATGGACGAACCGCGATTTTACGATCAAACCGCCATTCTCGATCGGCTCGCCAGTCGTTATCCGTATCAGGATTGGTTGGATAATATTACAGAATTGGAGCCGCTTACCGGTCCAGGGCCGGAAGCTCGCATGTTCGATGATGACGCATTGCGCCGCCGACAGACGGCGGCCGGTTATGATCTGGAATTACTGGAACTGATCCTGCGTCCGATGGCGACCGACGCCAAAGAAGCAATCGGCTCTATGGGCGATGATACGCCGATCGCCGTATTGTCGGAACGGTATCGCCCACTGTCCCATTTCTTCCGTCAGAATTTTAGCCAGGTGACAAATCCGCCAATCGATCCGTTGCGCGAAGATGGCGTGATGAGTCTCAAAACGCGATTTAAGAACCTTGGAAACATTCTCGCGTCTGATGAAACTCAGACAGATGTTTATGTCTTGGAGAGCCCCATTCTTTCTAATGGCATGTATGAACGCGTTCGGGAATATCTCGGGACCGGCGTGATCGAAATCGATTGTACGTTTTCCGCGCGCGACGCCGACGGGACCGGCGTGTCTTTGCGCAAGGCGCTTGATCGCATACGCGATGAGGCCGCCCGCGCGATGACGAATGGCGCGGAGCATATCGTTCTAACGGATGAACGCCAGGATGCGGGACGTATTGCTGTCCCGATGATTCTTGCAGCTGGCGGGGTGCACGCACATCTCACGCGGATCGGCCAACGCAGTTTCTGCTCAATAACAGTGCGCTCGTCCGAATGTATAGATTCTCACTATGCGGCGGTTTTGGTGGGTGTCGGCGCGACAGCGGTCAATCCCTATCTCGCGTTGGAAAGTCTGGCGGCGAGCGTCGCCAAGGGCGCGCTCGGCGATGTAACGCTCGGTGATGCTGTCTATAATTATAAATCCGCGCTCGAAGCTGGTTTGCTGAAAATTCTGTCAAAGATGGGAATCTCTGTGATCTCCGCCTATCGTGGCGGATGCAATTTTGAAATACTAGGCTTGTCGAGAACGATCGTACAGGAATTTTTTCCGGGTATGATTAGCCGCATATCTGGCATTGGTCTTTCTGGCATTGAGAAAAATCTGGCGGCGCTGCATGAACCCGCCTGGCGCGGGCCAACGCCGGTTTTGTCTGTTGGCGGTTTTTATCGGCAGCGCGCGCGTGGTGAGCGCCATATATTAGAAGCTGGTCTGGTTGAGGACCTTCAGCAGGCCGTTCGCAATGACGATGATGCCGCATACAAAGAGTACGCTAAAGCACTGCACGAACAAGAACCCTCGCATATTCGCGACCTTCTGGAAGCGCGTCCTGTTGGCGATCCAATCTCTGTCCGCTCCGTCGAGGCGGCGAATGATATCCGGAAGCGTTTCGTCACGCCTGGAATGTCATTGGGGGCTCTTTCACCGGAGGCCCATGGCGCACTGAACATCGCCATGAATCGGATCGGCGCGAAGTCTGTGTCCGGCGAGGGCGGCGAGGTGCCTGAGCGCTATCATCCGATGCCCAATGGCGACAACGCCAATTCCGCGGTAAAACAAATCGCATCCGGACGATTTGGCGTTACGGCGGAATATCTGAACCAGTGTCGCGAGATTGAGATCAAAGTCGCCCAAGGGGCGAAACCGGGAGAAGGCGGCCAGTTGCCCGGCTTCAAGGTCACAGAGTTTATTGCGCGCATGCGTCATGCGACGCCGGGCGTCACATTAATTTCTCCGCCGCCCCATCACGATATATACTCAATCGAGGATCTGGCGCAGCTGATCTATGATCTGAAGCAGATCAATCCGGAAGCCCGGGTTTGCGTGAAACTTGTTTCCGCCTCCGGCATCGGCGCGATCGCGGCGGGCGTCGCCAAAGCCAAGGCGGATATCATTCTCATCTCCGGGAATGTTGGCGGTACGGGCGCCAGTCCGCAGACCTCGATAAAATTCGCCGGCGCCCCCTGGGAACTGGGATTGTCCGAAGCCCACCAAGTCCTGACACTGAATAATCTGCGCGACCAGGTGACGCTCCGGACCGATGGCGGTATTCGTACGGGCCGGGATGTTGTCATCGCCGCCATGCTCGGCGCAGAAGAATTCGGTATCGGGACGATATCGCTCGTTGCTATGGGTTGCTTGATGGTGCGTCAATGCCATTCTAACACCTGCCCGGTCGGCGTCTGTACGCAGGATGATGATTTGCGCCAACGGTTCCCGGGGACGCCGGACCATGTGGTCAATCTCATGACATTTATCGCCGAGGAAACGCGCGAAATTCTGGCCGGCCTCGGCGCCTCGTCGTTAGAAGATATTATCGGCCGTGCAGATTTGCTGGATCAGGTATCCCGCGGCGCTGATCACCTTGATGATCTTGATTTAAATCCGATTTTGACGCGGGTCGATGCGGGTGATCGACCAAAGCGGTCTACGCGAAAAGGACGCGCTGATGTCGTTGATACCCTTGATCAGCGTATTCTAAGCGATGCAACGGCCCTTTTTGAACGCGGCGAGAAACTGGAACTGTCATATATCGTCCGCAACACGGATCGGGCGATCGGCGCACGGACATCTTCCATGTTAATCCGTAACACCGATTGGAAAAAACTTGAGGCGGATCACCTGGTTGTACGGCTTAAAGGGTCGGCCGGCCAATCGCTCGGCGTGTTCTCCATCAAAGGGCTGAAGCTGGTCGTCGACGGCGACGCGAATGATTATGTCGGCAAAGGCCTGTCAGGTGCGACGATTGCAATAAGACCCGCCCGCGACGAGACAATCGAAGCGCGAGAGAGCGCGATCATCGGCAATACCTGTCTTTATGGCGCAACGTCGGGCTCATTGTTTGCCGCCGGCCGGGCCGGCGGCCGGTTCGCAGTGCGCAATTCCGGCGCAAACGCTGTCATCGAAGGCTGTTCTGCTAATGGCTGCGAATATATGACCGGCGGCGCGGTTGTGGTTCTCGGGTCAGTCGGCGCTAATTTTGCGGCGGGCATGACGGGCGGGCGCGCATTTGTTTATGACGAAGACGGATCGTTCGGCGATGTTGTCAATCCGGACAGCGTGGAGTGGGCCAGGCTCGGCGAGTTGACGAGCGAAGGTGACGATATGTGCCGGGCGTTGATTGAACAGCATTTTGTGGCGACGCGATCAGTTTCCGCCAAGCAATTGCTTGACGGATGGAACACGGCTAAAGCCCATTTTTGGGAGGTTGTGCCGAAAGAGATTCTCGCGCGCAGCCATGTTCTTGAAAATGCCGAAGCGGTAAAGAGCGCATAAACCGCACTAACGCCATGCAAGAAGAAGAATTTTATCGCATCAAGCGACTTCCGCCTTACGTATTCGCCGAAGTCAATGCGGTGAAGCAAAAGCTGCGCGCGAGCGGACGCGACATTATTGATCTTGGCATGGGAAACCCTGATCAGCCGACGCCGTCCCATATCGTCGAAAAATTGATTGAAACTGTTCAGAAGCCGCGCACCCATGGGTATTCCGCTTCAAAGGGCATACCGGGCTTGCGTCGCGCCATGGCTAAATACTATGCACGGCGTTTTGGCGTTAGTCTCGATCCTGACACCGAGGTTGTGGCGACACTAGGCTCCAAAGAGGGGTTCGCAAATCTGGCCCAGGCAATCACAGCGCCGGGCGATATCATTCTCTCTCCAAATCCGGCTTATCCCATTCACGCCTATGGTTTCATCATTGCCGGCGGCGTCATCATGCCGGTTTCCGCGTTGTCGCCAGAAGACCATCTCGCCAGCTTGTCTCGCGCCATCATGGATTCTCGTACGCCGCCGAAAGTCATGGTGCTGAATTATCCGTCGAACCCGACCGCGCAAATTGTTGATCTTGAATTCTATAAAGAGGCGGTAGCGCTGGCCCGTCGGCACGATATTTTGATATTCTCCGATCTCGCCTATTCCGAGATTTACTTTGACGACCCGCCGCCGAGTATTTTTCAGGTGAACGGCGCGAAGGAGATTGCGGTCGAGGTGAACTCGCTGTCGAAGACTTACTCCATGGCCGGTTGGCGCATTGGCATGGCGGTGGGTAATGAGCGTTTGATCCGCGCCCTTGAGCGGGTGAAATCCTACCTTGACTATGGCGCGTTTACGCCCATTCAGGTGGCGGCCGCGGCCGCGCTAAATGGTCCCCAAGACTGTGTTGATACGATCCGTGAGACTTATCAGTCGCGCCGGGATGTGTTGATTGACAGTTTCGCGCGGGCCGGTTGGCTAATTCCATCACCGGCCGCTTCTATGTTTGCCTGGGCGCCGATTCCCGAGCGCTATCGGTCGATGGGTTCGGTCGCTTTCGCCAAGCTCTTGATGGAGGAGGCGGATGTCGCCGTTGCGCCCGGCTTTGGATTTGGAGAAGCCGGCGAAGGCTTTGTCCGTATCGGTCTTGTTGAGAATAAGCACCGTATCCGCCAGGCCGCCCGAAACCTCAAGCGTCTGATGTCTGGCGCGAACGCCGCCTGAGGGCTGCCGACGGGGGTAATGTGATTATTCGCCGGCTGGTGTGACATGGCGGCTTCGGTTAGGACGGAGCGCTCATGATTGCAGAACCGCTCATTATGCTGGCTTTGTGTTTGGTCGCCTACAGCGCCTATTCCGCGCGCCTTGGCGCCGGCATGGTGTCTGCGCCGATGGCGTTTATGGTCGCCGGCATCGTCACGGGCGCCGGCGGGTTGGGCCTTGTTTCTATTGATGTTGACAGCCACGTTTTGGAAGGGTTTGGCGAAATTACATTGGCCCTGATCCTCTTCGCTGACGCCGCCGGAACAAACGCCAAACGTCTGACAACGGATTATCGTATTCCTCGCCGGCTGTTGCTGATTTCCCTGCCGCTTACCATTCTACTTGGCGCAGTGATCGCAACCTTTGCGTTTCCCGACTTGTCCTGGGCGGAGGCGGCGTTAATCGCGGCGATCCTCGCGCCGACGGATGCGGCGTTGGGGCTGGCCGTCGTGACAAGCCCGCATGTTCCGGAGCGAATTCGGCAGGGACTGCTTGTGGAAAGCGGGTTTAACGACGGTCTCGCCTTGCCCGCCGTTTTGCTTTTTGCGGCCCTCGCATATGGCGCAGAAGCGCAAGCCGGTCAGCCTTTGAGCTATTGGCTCCAATTCGCCTTAACGCAAATCGTCATCGGCGCCGTTGTCGGTGCGGTGCTGGGCGGCGCGTTAGGAAAACTTCTCGTAACGGCGGACGACCGGGGCTGGATGGCGCATTCGTTTCGCAATCTCGCCAGCATGGGCGTTGCGATCCTAATTCTTTTCGCCGCGCACCTCGCCGGCGGCAACGGGTTTATCGCCGCCTTCGCCGGCGGTCTTGTCTTCGGCGGCTTTTGCTCAAAGCGCGCTGGAGCTCTTACCAATTTTGTTGAAGAAGAAGGGCAGCTCTTTAGCCTGATCATTTTTTTCGTCTTCGGCGCCGCCCTGTTGCCCGCCGCGACCGATCATTTTACGATCGTATGTATCGCCTACGCACTGCTTAGCCTGACCCTGATCCGGATGCTCCCTACCTGGATTTCATTGACCGGCGCCAACGTTTCGCTTCCGTCAACCGCATTTATCGGCTGGTTTGGTCCGCGTGGGTTAGCATCAATCCTGTTCCTGCTGATTGCTGTTGAACATCAGGAGATGGAGCGATTGAGCCAGGTTGAAGCGATTGTCTATGTCACCGTCTTTTTCAGCGTGATGCTTCACGGCGCAACAGCCGCGCCCTTGTCAAAACGTCTTGGTGATCGATTGAAAATGGGGGATTAGAGATGGAGATGATTCAACCGAGGAATTTCGTCAAAATTTGACATCCCGTTGCGGCTATAAGCGATTTCTATGCGATAGATTGTTCAGCCTTTCGGCCGACGCACATATAATATGATCAACACTATCCAGATGACGGCGATCATCCCCGTCTGCAGCCAATATGGCCGTGTGGTTTGCTCTTCTGTCATAACTGAAGCCAAAGCGTCGGAGGTATTTACGGACGCTAGACCGAGCACGGTCACGCCCAGTACGCCCAGGGCGATGGGTACCACTTTGATATCACGGAGCGCTGCGACAAACAGACCGATATAACTTACGACGGCGAACGAGATGATTTTGTCCTGATACGCATAAAATGGCGTGTCGTAATAGACAAACAGGATTGGAACTTTAATACCAAAAAAATGCGCAGTGGCCATGCAGACGAAATAAGCGATTGTTGCGATTAAACCGAAGCGGAGCAGATTGGGCATAACGAAATCCTGCCGGTATCAAATGGCAGGCCTCATATTCTCTTATACGCCGACGCATCCGCGCGAAACTGCAAAATATCGCCGACACGGACGACTTCTCCTTTTGCGGTGACGGGGTCGGCGACCAGCGGCAGAATATCCATGGACATCGGCCCTCCATTCGTATCGGTCATCAGCATAACATATTCGCGGCCATTTTCGCCGCGCACCCAAAAGCTCGGGGGAATGCCGCCGCGAATGCATAAAGCGGCGCAGGCTTTGTGGGTTTTGCCGCGCCCGGGACGCATGACGCCGAAAAAGCATTTGGAATCCATAATGGTTCCAGCGAACGTCGCAGCGCCGAGCGAAACCGGCTCCGGGGATACGACAGATTGGGGTAGGTCCATTCTTTGTGGTTCGAGCCATTTCTCAAGAAAAAGCGGCACTTCCAGCATCTGGCGATCCTTACGCTGAATAAGGGCGCCGGAAGCGGTCACCGGTTTGTCTGCGTACTCACTCAAACTCAGCGACGATGTGCATTTGCCTTGAGCGACAACCAGAACAGTTCGAACCCCGAACGGCGCCCCTTCGTCCACGATCCGGACCATTGGATAGGGTTCTGTGATGAGCGCGCCTGTCACTTTATGCGTGGCGCCGGTCAGCCATTCGCCAGCGCCCGGATCGTCAAGGTTGGACGCGATCGCCCAACTGGCGCCGCCCCCCAACAAGAGCCCGGTGGGAAGGGCGCCAAGGAGGAAGCGTCGATCGACGGCCGGCGCCGGCGCCCAGCCGATAAACATCTCATCGGGATTTTTCGTCTGCGGATCAATGACGCCTTTTGTTTTGGTCATAACGTCGCCTCCACAGGCGTGATGATCGCCGGTTCTGCGCGTTCGCCTGGTTGATTGGGGGTTGGGTCAACGAATATCCGGCCGTTCTCGATCTTGACGTTATAGGTGGCGATTTTTTCCGTGAAGGGCGGTGGAGAGACGCCGTCATCGGGCCGATATTGCCAGCCGTGCCATGGGCAGGTGACGCACCCATCGACAATGCGTCCTTCGCCCAGGGGCCCGTTTTGATGGCGACAGGCGTTCGTGACCGCAGAAATCTTGCCGTCATACCGAAAAACGGCGACCCGGTCGCCTTTAGGCAACGGCGCGATAATTGCGCGGTCTTCCGGAATATCGCCAGGCGCTCCGATATCGACCCAGCCTTTTTCCCGTAGCGACTTCATGCCGTTATCCGCGCCCCATTCGCGCAGTCCGGAGACAACATGCAGCCCCGCGACAGCGAGAAAGACACCCCCGGTCATGATTGGATAGAGCATGGATTTCTCGGTCATCAGGGCGCCGAGAATGATGTGAAAGACCAGCAGCATATAGGCCGGGTAGACCAGCATATGCAGCGCCTTCCAAACGGGGGCGGATAAATTATTCAGCCAGAAATCATGACTGGTCGCCGCCATCACCATTAGGACGATAAACGCCGCTAGCCCGAGCACCTCAAATGGGTAGCCGGGAATGGAATCATAAAGGGGATTGCTGACGAATAATGAGACCAGCGGATTTAGGGGGCCGCCGCCATGGTACCACAGGAGCGCAAGGCCAAAATGGGCGGCGGCGACGACAAAAGTAATCACGCCCAAATGTCGCCTGTTGTAAAGGAGCGGTAAGAAGCGCGGCGAGATGCGCGCCAAGGGACCGATGGAGAGAATAATGGTCAGGAGCGCGAAAGCCGTTACGCCGAGAGCCCGGATAGCGAGGACAACCGGATCAGCAATATTGCCGGACGGATGCGGTTGCAAGCCGACGATCATAAAGATCGCCATAAAAAGAGCGATGAATATTAGAACGTAAAGATCATAGACGATCTTGTTCTTATTCCATTGAATCGCTTTGTACTGATGGCCCATAGATTAGTCCCCGGCCTTGATGGCGGCGATCGCCTCGGGAAGGTCATTTACGGGTTCGCCGGGACGCTCGGTCCAGAAATAAGTCCCCGCTATCGCCGTAAGGGGAGCGAAGATGGCCCAAATTAATAGATGCGTTCGCCGGTGGGGACGTTTCACTTTTTTTCCTCCGGCTGCTGATTGATCTTTCGGAACGACAATAGTCGGAGCACTATAAACGGCCATAAGAGGACGCATCCCAGGAAAATCACCGGGCGAAAAAATGGGCTTGACTCTTCCGCCGCCGCGTCAATTCGGGAGACGCCGAAGATGACGAAGAGGATTGAAACAACCACGCCGATACCAAGATAGCCGGCGACGAAAAGGAGGGCGGTCTCGACTATGGCGATCATCTTGTCGACAGCCCAATTTTCACGGAATTACGGCGGACGTTGGAAAATAATTGAAAATGGGTGTTTGGCGTATGCTCGAATTTGAAAGATTCAAGCAGCTGAGATGAAGCGCACCTTTTATCCCGCATGCATCCCGAACGAATAGCGTTGTCCTGTCCCATCAAATTTAGCGCCCCGCATCGTGATTTGATTCAGCATATTGATGCTGGTCAACATTACCAATCACAATCGTAATGGCAATTTTTCCGGGTGGGCGACGCAACATGAAAACCATTCTCAATAGACTCTTCCGGCCGGATCGCGTTCAAAAGGCGAGCGAAACCGTTTTGGGAGGAACGCCGATGGGTCAATCATCTTCACCGAGAGAATTGGATTGGTTCAAAGTCGCTGAACCCGATCAGTTGCCGGACGGTCGGGTGATGAGCGTAACAGCGGGCGTCAAAACCCTCGCGCTTGTCCATCTCAAAGGGCAATATGCCGCAATGGATAATCGCTGCCCCCATCAGGGAGGCCCGCTTGGCGAAGGATCCATTGAGATCGGCGAAGGCGACCAGTGTTGGCTGCGTTGTCCGTGGCACGGATGGGATTTCGATCCGTTGACCGGCAAGCCGCCTGGCGGTCATGAAGATACCGGGCAGGAAATGTTCCCGGTGGAAGCCAAACGCGACGGTGTCTATGTGGGCGTCGCGCCGCAACCCGACCACAGCCGAACGTCAACCGATGTCGTCGCCGAGACCATGGTCAATTGGGGATTGAAACGGGTGTTCGGCATGGTGGGCCACTCAAATCTCGGATTGGCCGACGCATTTCGTCGGCAGGAAGAGGCTGGCGCGATTTCCTATATTGGCATTCGTCACGAAGGGGCGGCGTCGTTCGCATGTTCCGGATACGCCAAACTGACCGGTAAACCGGCTGCATGCATGTCGATCGCCGGGCCGGGCGCCACAAATATGATGACGGGGTTGTGGGACGCGAAAGTTGACCGCGCGCCGGTGATCGCCTGCGCCGGCCAAGTGCAGGTTCAGGTGTTTTCTCCCTTCGCTTTTCAGGATATCGACCTCCATAGCGCCTTCGCCCCGGTGGGTAATTTCAACCAGCTTATTCTGCATGCGTCTAATTATGGTGAAGTGACGTCGCTCGCCATGAAATCTGCAATTGTCGACCGCGATGTCTCTGTGCTGATTTTTCCCGATGACGCCCAGACATTGCCTGCAGTCGATGATCGCGCAGGCGGTCCCGTCGGGCGATTATCGGATACTCGCATGGCGCCGCCTGATGATATCATTGATAGTGCGATTGACAGAATATATCGCGCACGCCGCCCGTTGATTATTGTCGGCTATGGCGCAAGAGACGCGATGCCGGAAGTCATTCGTCTTGCTGAAGATCTGAAGTGTCCGGTCCTGACGACGTTCAAGGCGAAAGGTCAGATCGCCGATACTCATCCCAATGCCGGCGGCGTTCTCGGTCGGTCCGGCACGCCAATCGCATCGTGGTTTATGAATGAATGCGACCGGATCATCGCCATTGGTGCTTCATTTTCTCATCATACCGGGATCGCGCCCAATAAACCGATCCTGCAAATCGATTTCGACCGAATGCATCTGGGAAAAGGGCATGCCGTTGACTATCCGGTTTGGGGAGAAATTGGCGAGACCCTCCGCCTTCTGAGCGCCCGTCGACCAAGCCGACGCAACGGCGAAGACCAGCTCAGCGAAATCGCGGAACGGTGGCGCATCTGGCGGGCGGAGAAAGAAAGTCGGATCGGCGATGATCGCGGGAGAGGGATAAACGCTGCGTCGCTATTCGCCGCACTGACCCATGTTGCGCCGTCCGATGCGATAATGCCCGTCGATGTGGGCAATAATACTTATTCTTTTGGCCGCTATTTTGAGCCCACGGGCCAGCGCATATTGATGTCGGGCTATCTGGGCTCTATCGGCTTTGGCTTTCCCGCCGCGATGGGCGCCTGGGCGGCGACCCAGGATTTTAACGATTATCGCGGCCGTAAAGTAATTTCCGTTTCCGGTGATGGCGGATTTGGTCAGTATGCAATGGAGTTCACGACGGCGGTTCATTATAATATGGACATCACCCATGTGCTGATGAACAATTGCGAGCTTGGCAAAATATCTAAAGAGCAGCGCGGCGGCGAATGGCCAGTCTGGCAGACCGATCTCACTAATCCAAATTTCGCTGATTTCGCCGTCTCGTGCGGCGGTTTGGGGATACGCGTTACAAATAACAGCGACCTTGAAGCCGCCCTTAAACGCGCTATCGCCCATGACGGTCCTGCGCTCGTTGAAGTCATGACTGACGCGGAACTAGTGTAGCCTTTGGCGACCGAGTTTAAAGGCGCCACGCCGCCTTGCCCTGGCTTGCGAGCGCCGCTCTAATGCGGTCATGGCTGACGAGCGAAAAGAACTCATGCACCCCGCTGAGGCGACGCCTGGTATGGCGGCTGTGCATCGACGTCGTTTCACCAAACCCGATGGGCGGGAATTGTTCCTATACGGCTATTCGCCTCACGAAGGCGCGACGGTTGGCGCATGCCTTGACGGCGGTCCGAAGGAAGCGGCTTTGCGGTGGCACCCATTACGCGGCGAATGGTCGGTTTATGCGGCTGGACGGCAAAACCGAACCTTCAGGCCGACGACGGCGGAAGACCCGTTGGCGCCCATGGTTCCCGGCGGTCCGCCAACAGAAATTCCATTTGCCGACTTTGAACTTGCGGTTTTTGAAAACCGCTTTCCCAGCTTTTCCCTTGATGCCCAAGAAGTTCCGAGCCCGCCCGGAACGGGCACTGCTCCCGCTATCGGGCGATGTGAAGTCGTCGTCTATACGCCGGAAGAAACGGGCAGTTTGGCGACGTTGTCTCAAGAGAGACGGGAGTTGCTTGTGCGCGTGTGGACCGATCGCTATGAAGCATTGTTCGGCGCGGGCGCAGCGTTTGTCATGCCGTTTGAGAACCGGGGCGATGCTGTCGGTGTGACATTGCCGCATCCCCATGGCCAGATATATGCGTTCCCGGTCATTCCAAAAATTCAGGAAACCTCACTGGCCGCGTTTCATAATGGCCAATTCAACTTTGCCGAAAAAATGTCGCAGTGGGGCGATTACGTCCTGACAAAGATGAATAGTGTCGTCGCTTTTGCGCCGCCATTCGCGCGCTTTCCGTACGAGGTCTGGATTGCGCCCGCTGAGCGGCGGGCTGGCCCCTGGGAAATGACTGCCGACGAGATCAGCGGGTTCGCCCATCTATTAGGTGAGGTAACACGCCGATATGACAATTTCTTCGAATGCGAAACGCCGTTCATGTTGAGCCTCCAGGCGGCGCCGCGCGGATCGGAGCATGTCTGGCATTTTTGGGCGCAGTTTTTTCCGCTGTTGCGTGCGAAAGATAAATTGAAATACCTCGCTTCGGTGGAGCAGGCGACGGGCCTTTTTACCGTCGATGTGCCGCCGGAAGAAACCGTTCGCGCATTGAGAGATCGATGAGCGCCGCCGAAATTTTTCGCACGGCTTTTTGTCGTGAGCCCGCGGCTTTGGGCGCGGCGCCTGGCCGCGTGAATCTTATCGGCGAACATATCGATTACAATGGTGGTCTCGTACTGCCCATGGCGATTGAACAGTCGGCGGATGTCGCCATCGGTCCCGCAGACGATGGTGCTGACGCGATCGCGTCTCTATTGTTTGACGCGACGGCGATACGAGGCGTCGACGACAAAAGAGATGGATCCTGGTCTGATTATATTGCTGGCGCACTACAGATCGCGCGCGCTCAAGGCGTCATTTCCGGCCCAATAAATGTGGCGGTGGAAAGCGACGTACCGGCGGGCGCAGGGTTGTCTTCCTCGGCGGCGGTAATCGTCGCAACGCTAAAAGCAGCATGCGCGCTGTCCGGTTCGTCGATTGACAACGTTACGATTGCGCAATGGGCGCAAAAGGTCGAACATAACTATATCGGCGTTCCGTGCGGCATGATGGATCAAATGGCGGTTTCCGTAGCGGCCGAAGGTCAGGCGCTCGCGCTCGACACCCGGGATAACTCTTACGATGTCGTCGACATTCCTGCGACATATCATTTTGTCATCGTGCATTCTGGCGTTGCGCGCCGCCTGGAAGACGGTCGCTATGCGGAGCGCCGCGCCGAGTGTGACGCTGCTCAGAACGCTTTAGATGCTGAGTATCTTTGTCATTTGTCCGAGCAACAGCGCGTCGCCCTGGAGGAATTGCCGGCGCCGCTCCGGCAACGGGCCCGCCACGCCCATACCGAGCAGAAGCGTGTGGTTGATGCGGTAGGCGCATTACAGGCGGCGGACATGGCGAAGTTTGGCCGTCTCATGTTGGAGAGTCACCGGTCCATGCGCGATGATTTTGAGGTTTCAACGCTGGAGATAGACGCGCTCGTTGAAGGCGCATTGGCATGCGGTGCGATCGGCGCCCGCCTTACCGGCGGGGGGTTCGGTGGGTGTATCGTCGTGTGCGTCCCGGTGAACGTCAGTGATGCATTTCGCAGGGAGATTTCTTCGGCGTTTCCAGCGGCGCGGGTTCTGAGTTAGTAGTTTTTACCTTACTTATTCCCACCACGGATAAAAATACGGCGTATCCTCCGACCAGGTTGATGAGAACTTCGCAGGGCGTTTTTCAAGGAATGCGGCAACGCCTTCCTTGCCGTCTTTTCGGCTTGCGGCCAGCACAGCCAGGGACTCCACATTGTGCGCATGGCGCGGATGATCAGCCGCCGCGTTCCGGTACATCATCTGACGCGTAAGCGCGATGGCGACAGGAGATGTGTTTTCTGCGATCCGCGTCGCAATATCGCGGGCGGCCGGTAGCAAATCGTCCGGGGCGTGAACGGCGCTCACGAGATCAGCGCGCAGCGCTTGTTCGGCAGATAGAATTTCACCCGAATAGCACCACTCCAGGGCTTTGCCCAAGCCGACAATGCGCGGAAGGAACCAGGTCGAGCAGGCTTCGGGCGTGATCCCGATTTTATTGAACACGAATCCAATGCGCGCCTTTTCCGACGCGACGCGGATATCCATGGCGAGCGTCATGGTGGCGCCGATCCCGACAGCGGCGCCGTTGATCGCGGCAATCACCGGTTTGGGGCAATCATAGATGGCGAGCGTCACGCGTCCGCCAGTGTCGCGTACGCCATGGAGAATATCGGGATCTTCGCCGCGCGCCGCGATCTCGTCGAGGGTTGGGGAGAGCGTCTCGTCAAGGCCGAAAACATTTCCGCTTGCCGATAAATCCATGCCGGCGCAAAACGCCTTGCCGGCGCCCGTGACGATAATGGCGCGAACGGCGTCGTCCGCGCCGGCGTCCTCAAAAGCGGCGATGAGTTCGCTCGCCATGGTGGGCGTAAAGGCGTTCATCTGGGCCGGACGGTTAAGCTTGATCGTCGCGATTTTGTCAGCGACGGCATAGTCGATCGTCTCATAGGACATGGGCAGTTCTCTTCTTTTTATAGCGCTGCTCAGACTATCGCGGCCGTGTTGGGCTGTCGAACGCTTTGCCGGCAATCGCGGTGATCGGAATGTGAAGTCGGATGGATTTCCTTTCCCGCGTGCGGCCGATAGGCTCGCCGAAGACCAACCAAGTTGAGGGGCGATCATGGGCAAGGATGATGATGCGATAGAGCAGCGGCCGGTGCGGCTGCGATTATATCGGTGGGCGGGGCAGTGGGGACCTTTTAAGGTGCGCATCCCATGCGGGGAATGCGCGCTCACCGAAGATGTCATCGAAGACACGCTGAACGTCGAGCTCGCCGGGGCGAAGGTTGAATTTGAGGTCAAGGACTGGCTGTCTCACTGGTGGGAGCCCTTGCTTGACGGCGGCGGATGGCATGCGCCAATCGTGCTGGTGGAGAAGAAAGTCATCGGCCAGGGCGATGCGCTCAATCGCGGCGTTTTGGCAGAGGCGGTCATCCGCGACTATGTGAAACGATACCCGATTGAAGGTACGCATTTATTCGGTAAGGATAATTGTGGCCATTGTGATCGCGCAAAATCATATTTAAAACGCGCAGGAATAGATTATCAGTATAGAGATGTCGTTAAAAATCCGGGTGCATTGTATGAGATGCTCGCGCGGGTCAAGCCGATCATCGGCGAAAAAACGCCGGTGACGACACCGCAAATCTGGATTGACGGAGAATTTGTCGGCGGCGCCGACGAATTGGAGGCGATCCTGGGCTTTGACGTCGAGCCCGACCCGCGTCGTGGGCGGGGCGCGCTGACGCCGCCGTCTAAAATGCGCGCCAAAGCGGCAATGCAACTGCTCGAAAAATATGAAGGTGCGCTGATATCGCAATGATGATCGGCGCGCTGCGACAGTCGCGAGCGGCGCTTTGTGGCGTTGCTGCCTGGGTGATTGTGGTAACCTTTGTGGCTGCGGTCATGGTTATTTCATCCGGGGTTTCGCCGACCGTGACGGCCCCGTCGCGGGCAACGCTGACGATGGGCGGTTATTCGCCGCCTGGAACGCCAGGGTACGGACGTTTATCGGCGTCGACTTCGGATGAGGCGATTGGCTGGACCATTGTTGATTATCCGCAAGCTGACGGACTGGTCGAGAAAGCCTGTCGTTATGGAGTGCGCCCGGCCGCGGGCGAGGATCTCGACTTTTTCTATTTCGAAGGTGCGTGGCGAAAACTGCGCGGCGGCGCGCTTCATTTGGGAAAGAATGGCGCATCTGTTTCGCCGCCCAGAAAGACAAATTTCGGTGTTTTGTCGACACCGGCGCATTTCCCCGCTGGGCGTCCGTTCTTTCTCTATCGTCTTCACATCGTGAAAGAGAAATTTCTGCGCGGCGCCATGGGTCCGCGGGAATATCTATTGTTTCTGAAGACGAATGTGCAGGGGTGCGAAGGGATACCTGAGTGAGATCGCGGGTTACTTGCCACTATTGCGAACAGGTTTAGTGAGCAAGCGTCGGACAATTTGGACGGAGATCGGACGATGGACATAGCGTTTGCAACAAAATTTCTTGGCGCCTTATTCGCAATCATGAACCCATTCATCAACCTACCTATTTTCCTGTCCTTGACCGCCGGCGAAACCGTGTCGAGACAGCGGGCGATGGCGATCGCTATCGTTCTGTATGCGGCGATGATGTGCGCAGTGATCGTCCTGGCCGGATCGAGCATCATTTCCTTTTTTGGCGTCAGCATCGATGCGTTTCGGGTTGCAGGCGGCCTCGTTTTGCTTGGCATCGCATTTTCCATGTTGAACGGAAGCTCGATTACTTCCCATGAACGCGGCGACCATGAAAAACACCCCGACGAAGACGGCGATATCGCCTTCTATCCAATGACCTTTCCGATGATCATTGGCCCTGGAACAATCGCGACACTGATCATTTATTCCGCCCAGGCGCACAATGCCGAGCGGTTTGTTGCGTTGGCGGCGGTGATCGCAGCTGTCTTGTTGGCGCTATTTGTCGTGCTCTTTTTTGCTGCAGCGATCGGTAAATTGCTCTCAGCGAGGATGCGCGTAATCATGACCCGGCTCATGGGCATGATCCTCGCGGCCATCGCTGTGGAAATGGTGCTCGACGGCGCTAAAACGATCCTGCCCGGGTTGGCCGGATAACGCGCATTCGAAAAAGCGGAATCGCACCAGCGTGAATTTATGATGGTGGACAGTTAGGGAGAAAGTTCGAACGCGGAGACCAACGCGTACGACAGTGCGCCGGCCGGTCAGGCCGCCCCATCGGAGGCGCGAGCGGAGCGAGCTCGCCGTGAGATATGTAAACTGGCGGAGACGAAGGGATTCGAACCCTCGATATCCTTTTGAGATATACTCCCTTAGCAGGGGAGCGCCTTCGACCACTCGGCCACGTCTCCGTCGACGGTGATGCCCGCTATTATGCACTTTGGCAAGGCCGTTACGCGGAGGTCGCACGGGACGCATCAATGCGCAAAGAAAAAAGGGCGGCCACAATGGGTCGCCCTTCTGGAATTCGAATTCTCGGTCTGCGTTAACCGCAGGCGCCGGCGCCTTCGCTGGCCCGGGCGGCAATTTCAAGTTCGCTCGCCGTAGCGAGGAAATTGAGATAATCCTCGCACTCTTCTTCGTTAGACGCCGCCGCCGGTGCGACGGAATTAATGATCTCTGAAAGCGCGGCGTCCTGTGCAGCTGATGGCGTCGCCGATCCCGCTGCGTTATCCGCGACGGGCGCTGTTCCCGACCAGAATAGCTGTTGTCTGGCGTTCAGATCATTGGCTTCGTTATCGGTGGGAGACGGCTCACCCGGTCGATAAATCTTGTAACCGCCCAAATCATCCTGATCGGTGAGTGATGCGGTTGGCGCCGGCTGCTCCGCGGGTGGCGCCGATACACGGCCCGTCGTTGCGAGCGCGTCCTGGGTTGGTGCAATTACATTTTTCGAGACGGTCGCCGCGAGCGCGTCAGCGTCGGGGGGCGGGCTGTACGAAATAATGATATCTTCCATTATCGGCGCGCGTCTTGGTAATTTGTCAGTTGGCGTAACCTTGATGGCCGCTTCGCTTGCATCGACCAGGCTTGCATTGGCGACGATGTCTTTCGTCGCCGACGAAGGTTGATTACGCTGTTCGGAAACAGGCGTTTTCGCATCATCAGCGCCCGATTCCACGAAAGAAAGGACTTTCGCAGCACCCTCGGGCGGTTCTGTCGGTTCCTGGTCCGCGCTGACGGCGACTATGGAAGACGGGGTCGTTGATGCTGTCTGGGAATCCAGTTCGACCGCGAGCAAGTCCTCGATCGACGGCGTTTGCGGTTGATAGGCGGCAAGGCTCGCCCGGAATTCTCTCGCCCGTTCCACGGTTTGTGTCGGTGTCGCAGGAAGCGCGCCGCTGTTTAAACGGCTTGCAACCTCGATCAGTTTTGTTGACGGCGAGTTGCCGATTGCAGCACGCCGGCTGGCGCCGCCCCTTTCCAGATCGGCGGAAAGGCGACCGGCGATGGGCGTATTGTTCAGGCGCCCGCGATAGACCTGCACATTCTCAAGCACACGCTGAACGTAGTTGCGCGTCTCAGCGAACGGGATCAGCTCCACCCAGTCTAAAGGATCGACATCGGCGCTGCGCGGGTCGCCATAAGTATCGACCCATTGGGTGACGCGGCCCGCCCCTGCGTTATAGGCGGCGAAGGTCATAATCAGGGAGCCATCATAACGATCCAGAAGATGGGAGAGATGAGCAGAACCTAATGTCATGTTATAGATCGGATCATCAAGCAGGGCGGAGCGTTTGTAGGCGAGACCTTCTTTCTTCGCCGTGATTTGCGCCGTTGTCGGAATAAGCTGCATGACCCCGCGCGCGCCAGCGCGGGAATAAGCGCGCGGGTTAAACTCGCTTTCCTGACGCGACAGGCCAAGAATTATCTCCGGCGAGACATAGCGCTTCGCTTCTTCCGGCACATAGACGAGCGGGTACGAAACATCCGGGACAAACGCGTCTTTTCGGACAGCAACTTTGCCTGCGCGCACGGTCAGATGCGGCGCGCCTTCGCGCATGAGCAGTTTTGACAGCTCAATATATTCGCCCGGACGCTCTAGTTGGTCGTCAACATGATAGGCAAACACCATTACCGGATAATCGAAATCAAGATCTGTCAGCATGCGAAGGGCGGCAACTGTCGGCCGCGAGGAAAACAGCGCAGCGTCAGCCGGGCTGGCCGACGGCGCGTCGCCAAAGCGGCTTTGCAGCGGCGTACCGCCAACCTTTTCCGCCGCCAATTGTCCGTAATAGGAATAAACATACTGGCTGGCGGCGTTGTAGTGTGACTGTGAGAGGACGTCCTTACCAGCAGCTTCCGTGGCGCGCCCCAGCCAGTAGAAGGAGCGTGACAGAGAAATCGGCGTGCCAACCGCGGAGGCAAGGGCGAGGAAATGGTTTTCCGCGCGTTCCGGATCATCAAGGAAGCGCAACGCGATCCAGCCGGCGTTAAACTCTGCGTCCGCAAAATTGCCGCCAGCATCCATGCCATGTTCGGCGGACGCGGTGTATGCGTCGGCGAACCGGCCGTTTTTCAGCGCCCAGCGCATGAGCAATTGTCGCTCATACCACCAGCGCGCAGAATTGCGCAGGGTTTCCGGATCTTTCGGCGATTGCGCGGCGAGCGAGATCGCATATTGCTCGTCGCCGCGCCGGCGAAAGTAGCGCACGGCAGCGAGAAGGACGCCGGAATCAAGGCGTTCATCTTCAGCCAGGTTACGGTAAGTTGCGGCGGCGCTGCTGGCGCCGAGAATGAGTTGGGCGCGGGCGTCCGCCGTCCGGCGGTTTTTTGAATCCAACCGGGAAAACACTCGTTTAGCGTTCGTCACCTGACGCGACCAGAGCAGCCGGTCAACACGGGCTACGTGGTCTTCTGCATGCAAATATTTGCCGTATTTGCGCAGGATCGACCGCTCTTCGGCGACTTCAAAATTATGGTTCACCCACGCGTCGCGAATATGGATGACTGCCGCGTCCTTATCGCCATTGGCGAGGAGGGCTCTGGCGAGCTGGATTTTCCCGTGGCCCGTTAAGGGGTCGCGACTGTCAAACATCCGCATGACAAAGTCAGGCGACGCGCCATTAGTGATTTCCTCTTCCAAATGGCGTTGAATTCGAGAGATCGCCGGCCAGTCGAAGTGATTGTCGAGAAACTGATCCGCCGCCTCAAGGTCAACACCTGGATCTTTGGCCAGGAAATAAAGCCATTGGCCAAGGCTTTTCGCAATGGGCGCCTCGACCGAATCGATCGTGCGCAATGCAACCCCGAAGTTCTTTTTCTCGATGGAGTCATTGATCAGCGTCAGGCGCGCGTGATCGGCCGGCGAAAGATATTGCGGTCCCGGCGCGGCCGGCTTTAATCGCGGCGTGCGATACGCATCCGCTGGCGCCGCCGCCGCGCTCATCAGACAAATTGCCCCGACAACACCCCAGATCAGCCGCAAAGGCGCTGATATCGTCATATAACCCCTCCGAGACGAATGCTCGCTGAACGACACACTATCCCATTATGTTCGCCCGCAAAACAACCTAAAAGGGGTTAATTTTCTTGCAAGGAGAGAACAAGCGTCCTAACCACCCCAGAAACTTCAGAAAAAGCGCACTATGAACACACTAAAAGGGTCCATGACGGCCCTGATCACGCCATTCCGAGACGATCGCATCGACGATGAGGCATTCGTCCGTTTGGTTGAGCGTCAAATCGATCAAGGGACCCACGCGCTGGTGCCGACAGGGACGACCGGCGAGGCCGCCGCGCTAACCGATGACGAACACGAGCATGTCGTGCGGCTTTGCGTCGAGACCGCTCGCGGCCGCATTCCCGTGATCGCCGGGGCCGGCTCGAATGTCACCGCCAGCGCGATAGAATTGTCGGCCCGTCTGGCGAAGACCGGCATCGACGGGTTTTTACACGTCACCGGCTATTACAATCGCCCAAATCAGGACGGCCTGTATGCCCATTATGAAGCGCTCAGCGCAGCGTTCGATCTGCCGATTATTGTCTATAATATCCCGGCGCGATGTGTCGTTGGATTGAGCATTGAAACGCTCGCACGGGTCTCGCGTCTCAGCAACATTGTCGGCGTAAAAGACGCGACTGGCGATCTGGCGCGTATCCCGTTGCAAACCCTTCAGTGTCAAGAGGGTTTCCTCCAGATTTCTGGGGAAGATATGACTGCCGTGGGGTTCAACGCTATGGGGGGCGTCGGATGTATTTCTGTCTGCTCAAATGTGGCGCCAGAATTATGCGCACAAATGCAGGAGGCGAGCCTCGATGGCGATTATTCCAAAGCCCAGGTGCTCCAGGATCGATTAGCACCACTCCACGATGCGCTCTTTAGCGACGCGAGCCCGGGCCCGACGAAATATGCTTTGTCGCTTATGGGTCTGTGCGCCGATGATTTACGTTTACCGCTGACAGCGCCGTCAAATGACGCCAAAGCAAAAGTCCGCGCCGCCCTTGAAGGTCTGGATCTGATTTAGTCATGGCCGACAAGAGTGGCCCCCGCTCAAAAAGCGCAAAGACGGTGGCCGTTAATCGACGTGCGCGCCATGATTATCATATTGAAGACTCTGTTGAAGCCGGCCTTATTCTGACAGGCACCGAGGTAAAAGCCCTGCGCGAGGGCAAAGCGACAATCGCTGAGAGCTACGCGGCGCCGGAGGACGGCGCCATCTGGCTTATCAATGCAACGATCCCGGAGTATTCGGCCGGCAATCGCGAAAACCACGAACCCAAACGACGTCGAAAACTCCTCCTGCATAAACGGGAGATTGCGCGGCTTTCTCAGGCGGTGGAGCGCAAAGGCTATACGCTGATCCCGCTAAAGCTCTATTTCAATGACCGCGGCCGCGCGAAGCTGGAAGTGGGCCTCGGCGTGGGTAAAAAAATGCACGATAAGCGTGACACGGCCAAGGATCGCGATTGGTCCCGGCAACAACAGCGGCTCCTGCGTGATCGCGGTTAGCGCCGTCAGGGTGCAGACTTTCTCGAGCGGTACGCAATCGGTTTGCAGAGCAATCTGCTCTTGGAAATATTTCTGTTTTGGGGCGTTAAATAAAGCCCCTATTTGACGATGACGTCGAATTCCAGCGTGAAGCTCGGAGCGGCGTTGTCGCCGTCGCCGGCGAACGCGCCTTGCGGCGTCACGCGGATATGGGTGATGGCCGGGTCTGCGCCGTCCATGTCGGGCGTCGGCGTATACGTAAAGCTGGCGCCGCCATTGTTGGAAAAGGCGAGATCGTCTGTCATGCTTCCAAGGCTTGTGAAATTGAACGTCAGGGCGCTCGACGTCGACCCATCAGTAAACAGGACGGGCCCGGCGCCTGGACTGATATCCGTGACTAAAAATTTTGTTTGCGGCGGCAATACGTCGATGAACGACACTGAATTGTCGTCAATCGGCAAGCGCCCGGTGCTTTCTACTTCTACGGTGTAACGTGCGCGGGCGCCGGGCAGGGAGAAGGCGTTTGTTGTTCCATTAACAGGGTCCTCTTCAATAGACACGGTTTTGCGGGCGGCGAGCAACCCTTGAAAGGTTGCGTGAAATGGTCGGGAAAACGCAAGAACGCCTGCGGCTTCCCTTGTATGGTTACGCTCCGTGTCGCGATGTTGATCCTCATCAACGACAAATCCGATTGATGTTCCCGAAAAAGAACACCGACGCAACCAACCGCCATCTCCGCCATCATGGCGGTTTTTGATGGCGACAACAATTGGATCGGTGTAAGCGCCGCTCGTTGCAAATGTGTGCGAGAAACAAAACGGCAAGTTGCCCCATCCCCGGATCTGGTCGCCAGTGGTGCTGGCTTCCCAAAAAATATTGGTGTCGCCGTCGTCAAAAAAGCTCCCCGACAATCCGGCGGGAAACGCGACAATGCCAATGGTCTCGTCTGCGATAACACTGCCCGGCGCCGTCTCACTGCGTTCCAGCGCAATCCGCACGGATGTGGCGTTTGGCGGCAAGGTGGCTACCGTAAGGAAAGGGACGGAGATATCCCCTGGCGGTGAATTGACTTCATTGACCGTCGTCTGAATAGTTGCGATTACCGCAGCATTTGCGTTCAGGGTTGCGTCGAACGGAACCGTATCCCAGCGTTCCGCGCCGCCGACGCCCGATCCTCTTTGTACTGTCGTTGTATTGTGAAGAATAGCGGCGATTGTTTGACCGTCCGGCAACCGATGCACGCCGGGCGTAATTGCGACATACTGAAAATTCATCAAATCAACCGCGCCGTCGCTCCCGGAAGGTTCAACGAGGGCGACGTCGAAACCAGTTGCTGAAACATTATCAATGCGCAATGCTGCGGGGTCTGAGTTTTGGTCGGTCGTCATGACGACAACGACGGGCGTCGTTGCGAAGGCGGTTGAAAAACTGATACGCGTAAAGCCTGTCGTTATTGTTGCGCCCTTACCCGCTTCCAACTGCCAGGGACTGGCCGCACAAATCGGCGCATTCAGCACGACGATCATTGCGCCGGCGAGGATCCAAAATCGCACGTTGCTGGCGGTCATAGTGATAGAGTTGAATATTACCGGAATAAAATTCCGCTGTTGTCGTTAACAAAGGCTAAATTAATGAAAGCGGTCGCGTAGACAAAAAATGGATCAATGCTGACCATATGATCGCCCGGATACGCCTTCAGCATACCAGTTTTCTTGAGATCATTAGCGGAAACCGTGGCGCGCGATATGGAACTGAACGGCCGGAAATTTGTTGCGATTGAGAATTAATTTCATTATAGTGGGGGTGATTATTCTGTGAGGTCCAGCTATGGGGAATTCGGGACGGTTCATCGGTATCCTGTTCTTTTCCGCTGTTGCAGGCGTGCTTATCTGGCGTTTGCCGATCAATGGCTGGGGCTCGCTCGTCTGGTTCGCAGAGGGCTTTTTGGTCAACCTGATCCGGGCGCCCCATGCGCAGCGCAACAAAGAAAATGTGATTGTTGATACGCGGCGAAAACTGACCGAGCGCATATTGCTTGGGTTTGTCATGCTGGGCGGGTCGTTCATCCCGATTTTGCAATTGACGACGGGCGTGTTTAACGCGGCGAATTACGCATTATCGGATTTGGCGACCGGTTTCGGCGTTCTGCTTCTGGCGCCGGCGCTCTATCTGTTCTGGCGCAGTCACGCCGATCTTGGTCGCAACTGGAGCGTCACCGTCGAATTGCGGGAGGGACATACGCTTGTCACGGAAGGGATTTACAAGCGCATCAGACATCCCATGTATTCCGCCATCTGGCTCATGGTGCTGGCGCAACCTTTTCTCATCCATAATTGGATCGCGGGCTTTGCCGGTATTGTGTCATTCGGCTTAATTTATTTCATCCGTGTACCCTATGAAGAACGCATGATGCACGAGCAGTTTGGCGACGAATATGACGACTATTGCGAGCGCAGCGGGCGTCTCTGGCCAAAATGGTGAGGGTCGTTTTCGGGCGATAGCGACGGGCACGGCGCCGTTTTGGTTTTGCCGTTCGTCCAAACGCAAACAGCGATTATCGGGCCAATAAGCTTGATTTGCCCGAAATAAATTAAGCGTGCGTGTGGTGAGCGGAATAGATCAAGGTCGCATATGGCGCCCAGCACGCTAAGTTAATCTCGGTAACTTGATACAAAATCTTCGACGCGCCAGCAAAGCCATTCATTTTTTTTAACGAGGTGAATTTCGTCGCCACGACCATCCAAATAGGTTCGATACGTACCTGCCTTATGTTCCAATGGTAGCCGCCATCGACCATACATTTCTGTTGTACCATTCGCGAGCTTGAGTAAAAATAACCGGTTTTTATCCTCATTATACCCACCTGCTGCGAGTAGAAAGTCGTCTTTAATCGCGATTGCGCTGGTTCCAATCAATTTGGTTGCGCGTGTGCGCTCCGTTCCATCTTGGAACGACCAAATCGGGAAGTCCGTATAAGGACAGGCCCACGCTTCATTGCGGAAAACATTCAGCGCGTAACAGTCTATAATAGAGTGACTGGTCGCCGCCTCCAATAGATTTCCATGGGAGTCAAAGGCTGCAATTCCATGTGCGCTTGGGGGCGATGCATGTCCAGCCGGCTTCCAGTGATCATTTCCCAATGCGCCTTCGTCAAACCAGCCGACCCAAATCCGTCCTTGCTGGTCTATTTTTATGTGCGCAATGCCGTCGCCAAGCTCTATCCGGCGAGCCTGTGATCCGTTAGGTCGGAAGATCCTGACGTTCCCATCACCCGAAGAGCGAGAATTCGCGACCAACCATCGTCCGTCGACAAATTGTTCAACGATTGGAAAAGGCTCGATCAGTTCAAACGCAAGACTTTCCACAAGCTGATCTTCATATACGATCCATATTTTTGCCGCCGCATCACTTGCTAATTTCCATGCTCGGCGGGCCGTATTCTGAGTGCGATCATCTTCAAAGTCCGCGATTAAGTCGATATCAGTTGTGACAACGGCTAAATTGTTCCCAAGAAGAATTTTATAGCTATGAAAATACCATCCATTTGGGATCGGTGGCACAACTAATCTTTTGGGCTCGGGTAGGCGGGCCATAGACGATCATCCGACGGACTACCATTGATTTCTATCAAATTTTTTCTGCGTCGTTCAATTGGGCGGTCCGGGTATGTTTTGGTGCTGTTTACGACGGGACGGATCTAAAGGTCTGCGCGCCGCTCCAAATTGGCGCAGTCCTTCAATGTTTTTCGGAAACGGACTACTAGCTCCGAGCTGCGAGGGCGCATGCTTGTTGCATTCTGGGTTGTTTATCGTTGAATGCCCAACATTTATTGTTGGATAAAAATCATTGTCGTGGGCCCGAAACGAAAAAACCGGCTTGCTTACGGCAAGCCGGTTAATCAGTATATTGACTGTATTCGCCCGTCCGACGGATTCCGCGGGGGGAGAAACCAATCGCCCGGGTTAGGCGATTTTCAGTTGCGCCGCAGACGTTTTACCGCGGTCTTCCTGCAATTCAAATGTTACGCTTTGACCGTCATCAAGGCTGCGGATGCCTGCGGCTTCGAGCGCTGTCGCATGAACAAAAACGTCCTTGCCGCCGTCTTCAGGTTCAATAAAGCCATAGCCTTTTTGCGCATTGTACCATTTCACTGTTCCGTTCGCCATGTCGGGGTTCCTTTCAAGTTGGCGTTGCCCGCCGGACGAGTCCGGGAGGGATATGCAGCCAATGTTTGGAGGAGAATAAGAAGCTTGGTTCAGCGGCCAACTAGACGGCCTTCAATCATGGCGCGGCGAGGATATGGGCGTTATCGATCGATTTTGCAATATGCGCCGGCAGAAATATTGCGCGGAGCTACCTTGTGAGACTGGGTTATGTCCAAAACGCAACGTGTCGCCGGGGCGCCTCGATCCGCTTTTGGAAATGAAAAAAATTGGCCCGGAACGACGCAAAAAGCGCGTTCCGGGCCAGCGCGGTTTGGTTAGAACGCCTTCTGCCACCCAATCGTCAATGTATAATCGGTCTCCAGTTGAGGGCCATTGAGATCGCGATGGATTGGCAAGCCGATTTCCATCGCGAAGCGGTGGCCATGGAGCCAACCTTTTGACCCGGCGAGATTGACGCCAAACAATCCTTCAATGACCTCGCCGCTTTGATTGAGCGGATCGGCCGTCTGGACCGGCGCGACAATCAGCGGATCCGCGCCTTTAATGGCGCTTGCCGTCTCTCCGCGCAGTCGCGCTGAAACGGATATCCAGGGCCGCAGCTCGAACGCCGCCCAGGCCGTGGCGGCGTAGCGATCGCCGAGCGCATAGCTGGCGTCATTTTGCTCGAGCCGGATCACCGCTGACGTCTGCGCGCCGATACTGAATTGGCCGATCCGTGTACGCCCCGTCAGCGACGGTTTGAAGTCGAACGTGCCGGAACCGATTTGCATCGGGTAGGGCAGGCGCGGGCTCGGCGTTCCGCCCATTGGCGTCAGGATCTGATCGGTCTCGCCAATCGATCCGGTGGGCAGCGAAAAGGCGAGCCCGAGATTGATCTGGCGATGATCGCGCGCGCCATTGTCCAGGCCGATAATCGCCCCGACGGTCGTATCGCCGAAGCCGTCTGTTTCGGTGCGAAAGCCGCCCAGGCGATTCGCACCCATTCCGCCCTGATAAGTGATGTGGTCCATGTCCTTCGTCACATAGGAGCCCATGGCCATCAGCGTGATGCGATCGGTCACGCCATACATCACGCCCGCCATATGCATACGCATCGCCATATTGGTCGGCACGACGCGCAAAGTGGGCGGCTGCATCGGGACGCCGAAGAACGGATTTGCAACGCCTGTGGCGATTTCATCCGGGGTGAGACGGTCCGTTCCGTCGCGCGAGCCCGCCATCTCCATCATCATGTAGCGATAGGATGTCATCCATTCGCCGCGCCTGTGGCGGTGGTCAGCCATCACGCCGATCGGCGCATGGTCAGAAGCGTAAACAACGTTCCCGCCGTCGCCTTCATGGGCGATCGCAGGGGGGAGGGCGGTCGCGCAGGCCAGCGCCGCCGCTGTTAGCAGTCGGTTTTTCATCAAATTTCTCACAAGGTCTGAGGACGCAAATCGCAGCGAGCGATACGTCGTGAATGCAAAAAGGTTTTGGCTGTCAGACGACGTGAAAAATCGGCGGGCCGCGTACGCTTTGCGGCGCGCGCCACGTGCGTTGGGTAATCTGGTCGCCAGGCGATTCATCAAGGCGACGCATGAGCGTTGGCGTATGCGTGTCGCCAGCCATGTTCGGCGGCGACAAGGCGCTTTGTACGAAGAAACAATATGCGCACTCGGCGCTTTGTTCGCCTTTATCAGGCCCGCGCGCCGGTTCGGTTTGATCGTAGAACGCGTTTAGTTCGGCAGCGGCGATTGGTGTGAGAGCGCTATCTGCATGCGTGCAGACAACGACCACATTATCGCCCGGGCTCGACGCGGCGGCGAAGCCGGGCGCAACAAGGCGCACGGCAAACGCCAGACAAAGCGCCAGCCGCAATGCAGGATGTTTTAAAAACCGAGCCACAATCTATCGATAAATGAATCAACCGGCGGCGCCGAGAGAAAAGTCGTCGCATTGAGCGGTTTTGGCGAACCAGTTGATAATGCAACAGAAAAATTGTGCTATTTGTCGGAAATCAAAAATAGCAATCACGTCATGGAGCCGAAAACATGAAAGCCCATACTGCCAGCTTATTTAACGCGTTTATTTTGATCGCTTTATCGGCATGGGCGTATCTCGGCGCTGCGTCGCCCTCTATGACCGCTCTTATACCCGCGATATTCGGTATCGCGCTCATCGCTTGCTATCCGGGTGTTAAATCAGAGAACAAAGTGATCGCGCATATCGCGGTGGTATTGACGCTTATAGTGCTGATCGCCTTATTTATGCCGCTTCGCGGTGCGCTGGCTCGCGGTGATTCGGCGGCGATTATCCGTGTCGGGATCATGATGGCGTCGACCGCTTTCGCGTTTGGTTTTTTCATAAAGAGCTTTATCGATGCGCGCAGAAGTAAGTCATGAAAAAGCCCGGAGCCCCGTGCGTGGCTCCGGGCGATCAATACGCACTTGGCGTATTCGACGTCGCGGGGATCGGAAGCGACGCCGTTAGAAACCGCGCCGCCAACTCATTGCGGCTTTGAAGTTGCGGCCCGGCTGACTGACGCCGGCGGAGACGACTTCATAATCTTTGTCCGCAATATTATCGACGCCAAAATCAAATCTTAGTCCGGCAAGCGCGCCATCAGACGGCTCCCAGACGAAATATACGTCGCCCACCGTGAAGCCGTCGCGCACGAGCGTCAGATCGTTCACCTCATCAAATTCGCTGGCGATAAGGACGCGGCCGCCAAGGCGAAGATCGGCCGCCGGCCATTTCACACCGGCGTCAATAAAGACAGTTGTCGGCGATAATACGCCGACAAAATCGCCCGTGTCGGCGTCTTCCCCGTCAATTGTTGAGAAATTGGCGCGGGTATAAAAATACTCAGAATCGTAAAACGCTTCGAGTTCGACGCCTTTCAATTCAGCATCCGTAACATTGACATTTTGGCTTGTGTTGCCGAACGCTTCGCCGGACCCGCATGGCGGCGCGAACGGTGGCACCATCATCGGCGTTAAGAAGCAGGTGAATGGCGTGTTCACTTCCAGGTCGATGAGGTTTTCGACGTCCGATTGATAGTATGAGCCTTTGGCGGTGAGTTTGTCCCCGCCAAAGAAGATGCCGTCGAAATTGACACCGGCGCCGACTTCCCAGGTTTGTGATTCTTCCGCGATAAGATCCGGGTTAGGAACAAAAGTATTCGTCACAAACGCCGGTGGTCCAAATGGCCCAAAGGGGCCAGGGACAGACAGGTTCGGGATTTGGAAATGGGTTCCGTCTGCATAGAGTTCATTAAACGACGGCGCGCGGAACGCCTCGGCCCAATTGCCAAAGATGATCAGTTCGGGGACCGGTTTGTAGGAGACGCCCACCTTCGGCGATGTCGCTTCATCTTCCGTTGATGCGGCGCCCGGGGCGTCATTTTCAAACTTATCCCAACGAACGCCGGGAATTATTGTCAGTACGCCGGGCGCGCCAAGCGGTTCGTTAAGCGCTAATTCGGCTTGCGCGAACAGTCCGTAGAATTTGCCGGTGGCGTCCGGAACGCCGCCGCGCGTGCCATCGGCCGTATCAGTGTCGCGGCCAACCTGCTCGTCCTCATAATATTCGCCCCCATAGGTCAGGGTCAGATCGCCCGTACCACCAAAAGAAAAGCGTGAGCGGTTGTCCAGTGTGAAGCCGAATGTTTTCACTTCGCGCGTAACGACGCGCGTTGAATTCACATCGTCTTCCAGGACCTCATTGCGGGTGTAATATCCGACAAGATTGAGATCGATCAGGTTATTGCCTACCGGCGCGAAATTGATCGAACCTTGAAGCGTATTGCTGTCAATATCCCTGAAGACGTCGCCATTAGAAGTGCTGGCGATATTGTTTCCCTGCGGATTATTTGGGTCGATACTGTCGCCGGCAAATCGAATCCAAGACGCGGACACGGTCACGGAATCGCTGGGCCGCACCGTGGCCTTCAATAGCGACGACAATACCTCATCGTCGGCCGGCAGCGTGAGGCCGCTGCCCAATTCGATGTCTTCTGAATTGCGCAACGTGAAGTTTCCGACAACGTCGACTTTCTTGTCGGCGCTGCGCCATGCGCCGGTTGCTGTAACGCGCCATTCATCGTTGACGCTCTGAAATCCGCCGCCGATTTTGACACTGGCGGTTTCGCCGTCGAAGAGAAGGTCATCCGCTGTAACCGTTCGCACGGCGATGACGCCGCCGATCGGGCCGGAGCCATAGAGCGCCGATGTCGGGCCGCGAACGACTTCGACGGATTTTATGAGATCCGGATCAATAAAAAATCTTCCGTCATGACCGGAGAGAAAACTCTGGCGCGCGCCGTCGAACAACACAAGGACGCCTTCCCCCGTCAGCCCGCGAATATCCGGGGTTTGACCGGTTCTGCGCGGCCCGCCGCCAATCTTTGCGCCCGGTACCGCGTCAAAAATATCCGCGATGGTCGATGGGTTAAAGTCATCAATGATGTCTTTGCCGATGACAGTGACCTGGCCGGGATAGTCAAACGCCGGGATGGGATTACGCGTCGCATAGACGGTTATTGTGTCCAGATCGGTGGCGGCCAAATCGGCCTGGGACACCGCGCCATCTTGCGCGATCGCGGCTGTTTGCAAAGAAAGAAACGACGCAACGCTCATCAAAAGTCTATTTCGGATTTTCATAACGCCCCACTTGTTATTGATAACTATTCGCAGCTTAGGGGTTTGAGTACAGGAGCGCGAAATTGATTGCAACTCATAATAATTCGCAATACGATTGCGTCGACTGCGAGGCCCGCGGCGCAATGACGCCTGGCGGGGCCGGTTTTGGTAAGGATCGACCCAGGATGTTTTCTCTCAACGCATTGCGCGCGATCTCCGTCGCCGCCGCCTTCACCCTTGCCGGGTGTTTCTCCGGTGGATCGGAACGCGAAGGGACCGGCGATATAGATACAAAGCAGAAATTTGCTGATGACCGCGCAGCGATTTTAGCGATGGCCGGCGACTTTGACGTCACCTTTGACTTCATTGAAACGGTGCCGTTCGTTGAAGGATATGAGCTGAAAGAGCGCAAACTCAGCAAAGCGAACGAAATTGTCCGCGTGATCGAAGACGAGGGCGATTATATCAGTCTGCAGCATATTCTTGTGGTTGGCGGGGAGGAGAAATTCCCGATTAAACACTGGCGTCAGGATTGGCGGTTCGAACCGGATAGCGTGTTGGAGAATATTGGCGGCAATGCGTGGGAAAATCGAAAAATCTCATCCGCGGAATCGAACGGAAAATGGTCTCAAACTGTCTATCAGGTTGATGACTCACCCCGATATGGCGCCCTCGCCGCCTGGAGCTACGAAAATGGCGCGGCAGAATGGAAGCCGGCAAAGACCTGGCGGCCGCTGCCGCGGCGCGACGCGACAACCCGGGATGATTATCACGCGATCGACGGCGTAAACCGCCACGCCATCACGCCATTTGGCTGGGTGCATGAACAGGATAATTCAAAACTCATGCTCGACGGTGAGCCGCAGGCGCTTGTACGCGAAATTGTCGTGAATACCTATCGGCGTACAGATGGTTTTGATACGACCGTCGGTGATGAGTACTGGAAGGCGACCGAGGATTTTTGGGGCGGTGTGCGAGACGTCTGGCGCGATATCGAGAACGACAACGAGGAATTTAAACTAACTGTTATTGGCGAGCCGGATGCCGTTTATATGCCACTCCTGGCGCTTAGTTCCGAAGTCAGCGCCGGCGATAAGACGACCTCGGACGCGTTGGCGGAGGCTCGCACGACAATCGCATCATTCGTTACCGGAGATATCGGCCCGCTGTCAGAGCGTATTGGCGTATCTTCTGAGCAGAAGGCCGCGGCATTGGTCACCAACGATTGATAATCGCGCGCGTTTTATCGCGGCGCGCGCTAATATATATGGCGGTGTTCATATCTCAAACGGGTTATGGGCTATCGTCCGTATACCCCGGCACAAAGGCTAGAACCGTTTGGAACGCTGCTGCGGCCGCTGCGCCGCCGGCCGCACACAGCACCATGACCCCGGCGAAGTCTGATGCGATAACGCGGACAAACCGGGCGATAATCATCAGCACGAAGAGACCGATCGCGGCGCGCACATAAAATCTCAAAAGATCGGAAAACGGATCATTTGGCCCTGAAAAATGCGCTGCGAAGCGCGGCCGCGCCAGCCAGATATACGCCCAGCACCCAAAACCGGCCGCCAGCACAACGCCAACCAAAGAACCGCCACGGAACAAGCCGGAGAGAACATCGCGGGCTTCATTAAAGCTTATCGCGGCGATAGCCGCGCCGATGACGCCGAATGTGACGGTGACCAAAAGCGTCAAAATAGGTTTGGCGGTCTTCGCATCCCGTAAAGCGGCGCGTTCAATCTTTGTCGGCAGACCCCAGTTCCGGCTCATGGAAGGCGCTCCTTAATGAAAGCCGTTATGCGTCCCTTAGGTAGGGGAAGTCGGTTGACTTGGCTAGCAAGGCGCGCTCACGAAAGGCGCGATTTAATTTTGGCGAAGACCGCGTGGAACATCGCCTTGGTGAGCCGGCCCGTATTCGTATTATAACGAGAGCAATGATAGCTGTCGAAAAGCGTGAATGGGAACGCCGGAAAGTGATGGGCCGCGCCATGGCCAAAAGGCGCGTCTTTTTTCCGAACGCCCAATGCGGTCAGCGTTGAATCGTGAGCGATGCGACCGAGGCACAATATGGCCCGTAAATTCGCCAGCGCATCGATCTGATTGCGCAGGAACGGCCTGCAGGCCGCAATCTCGGCCCCGACCGGTTTATTTTTAGGCGGAACGCAGCGCACCGCATTGGTGATCATGGTGTCTACAAGTTCCAAACCGTCGTCGGGGCGAGCCCCATAAACGCCGCTTGAAAAGCCAAAGGTGTCGAGCGTTGCGTATAGAAGATCGCCAGCGTAATCGCCGGTAAATGGACGGCCTGTCCGATTGGCGCCCTGCAATCCCGGCGCGAGTCCGACGATCAGCAATTGTGCGTTTTTTGGACCAAAGGATGGGGCCGGCGCGTTAAACCAGTCCGGATGTTGCGCCTGATTGTCCTCTCGGAACGCACTGAGGCGCGGACATAAATTGCAATTGAGCGGCGGATTCGCCACCGTCAGCGACGCGGACATTTCAGCAGCCTAGTCGAATGACTCCAGATCGTCTTCAAAGTCATCTTCATTGTCGTAATCATCCGGTTCTGATCGCTGGCGTCGCTGCTGGCCGCCGGACCGCCCAATAGTTGTTTCAAGGTCGGCCAGGTCAACGAAGCTGTCAGCCTGTCTTCGCAAATCATCTGAAGCCATCGGCGGCGACGATTTTACGGTTGAGACGACAGTGACGCGTACGCCCTTGGTCTGGATCGCTTCGATCGCCCGGCGAAAATCGCCATTGCCGGTGAAGAGAACGAAATGATCAACCCGATCCGACAGCAGCATAAGATCGACAACCAACTCAATATCGGTCGACCCTTTGTATCGTTTGCGCCCCTGTGAGTCGGTGAACTCCCGGGTTGGTTTGGTCACCATTGTGTAGCCATTGTAGTCGAGCCAGTCGACGAGCGGGCGCAATGGCGAATAATCCTGGTCCCGGTCTTCCTGTATCGCGGTGTAATAGGACGCGCGAAGAAGTTGGCAGGCCCCTTGTGCTTTTGACAGCAAATTCTTGTAATCGATATCAAATCCGAGATTTCGCGCAGATTTATAGAGGTTGGCGCCGTCAATCAGGATTGCTGTTTTTTCCCGCTCGCGCAGACCCAGAAAATCGCTCATTATTGCCTCATAGTGTTTGGAGCGGCCAATTCAGGCATACCTGCCCAACGCGCCGCGAAAGAAAAGAGGGCGCATGATACTCATCGCCGCCGGTTCAAATTTGCCGTTTTGTGGAAGTGATTCGCAACAGATTGTTTTTAGCGCCTTTTTGTCCATTCGTCGCTTTGCGAAGATACAAGAAATCTCGCCGCTATATCAATC
>JBCDAD010000008.1:0-46057 GCA_039186325.1 Pseudomonadota bacterium
TGCGCGGCGGCGTCAAACGTTTTTGTTATTTTCGGTGATGGCGACGTAGTAACGCCACCGGTCGAAGAGGGCGCATTGCCGGGAATCGTGAGAGACAAGTTGATAGGAATGCCGTCGCAGTTCGTTGTCGAAAGACCGGTGAGCCGGGACGACATATTGACCGGCGCCGTCTTTCTGACAAATAGTTTGAACGGCTTGCGCGAAGCAATTCTTCGTGGCGGCCGGGAATGGACGTCAGCCAGTCGGAAAATTTTTGACGATTTAGCAACCGATTATGAAAGTCAGAAGCAAAAAGACCGCGAGGCCAAGATCATATGATGGGATTTGCTTTATCCGAGGAACAAATCGCACGGTGTATTGGGGCGGCATGTGCTGATGAATTAAGCCGAAAATTCAGTCACTATACAGATTTTTTAACCGTAGCGTCGTGGGGCGCCGAAACGCAAATTGGACCCGGCGGCGTTTTGCAGGATAGCGCCCAGCGCGCGGCTTGCCAAAGCCGTGTAGCTGCGTTGTTTGGCGTCGAGCAAAATATGCTCGAAGTCGGCGATGGCGCTTTGTTCGCGGATTGGGCTCGTGTCATCGCAAAATCTCAACGCCAAAAAATGCAACAGTTCCAGTTCAAGCCAGCTGGCCGAGATAAAAGTGAGCCAACTAGTCAAAAGCATACCGCCGATAGACTGTTCCAAGACGCAGCGGCGGCCGCGAACTTATTCTATGGTCGCCGTCGATTGCTGTCATTGGTGGCGCCCCATAGCTTGATGGGTTTTTTGATCGGCGTGCTAACGCCAAATATTCAAGGAATTGACGCCATCGATGCGCGGCGCCTCACACCAGACGCTTTGTCTAAAGCGCTCAGTTTCGGCGATGTGTTGGTCGCCACGCCGACGCTGTGGCGATATATGATACGCGAAGGATTGTCGGCGCCGGATAATGCGATGGCGGTCGCCTTTGGCGAGCCGATGACCGCCGATCTTGCAGCCGATATGCGCAAAGCGGGATTTGGCGCGTTGCGCGAACTCTATGGTACGACGGAGCATGGCCTAATAGGGTGGCGGGACTCGCCTACAGAGCCGTTTTTGTTGTTCGATCATTGGGCTGAGGAAAACACAAACCTCGTTTTGACCACACCAAATGGGGAGCAGGCGTCTCTTGTACCCATGGATAAACTGGATTGGCTCGCTGAGCGACGCTTTCAGTTGGCGGGGCGTCGTGACAATGCGGTGCAAATTGGCGCGGTCAATGTTTTTCCAGATGACGTCGCGCGCTTTATCCGGTCACACCCGGCAGTCGAAAATTGCGATATACGCGTTGGCGAGCGGTCAGATATGACGAAACGATTGATTGCGAATATTGAATTGTCGCCATCGGCCCCGCCGATTGACGCTGCGGCGCGTGACATTGATGCGTGGTGCCGCGCTAATCTCGCCCAACAAGAGCGACCCAGAATATACAATTTTGAAAAATCTCGCGGCAAAAAAAATGCGCCGCGGCGTAGGCCGTGACGCATACTTTTTTATTTTGCAATTCGACTACTGCGAGCCGGCGGCTTGTCCAAATTTCTGACCGACCTGTTGATTAACAGTGTTAAACGTGGTGGCTGCGTCCCCCACCGTTAGCGTGGCTTCACAGTTGATCGTGCAATTGTAAGTGCTTCGTTCCGAACCCCGATGCACGACCATCATGTCCGAACTTGGCGTACGCACGTTCAGCGTTAGATTTTTGATCGTTCCCCCATCCTCGTCAAAGATATAAACATTCGTTACACCCGGTGCTTTCCCAAAAAGGAGGAGGCGTTTGTTGTCAATGACGGTGACGTCTGCAATGCCTGGATTGCCAACCACCACACTAACCGCGGCGTCTTTTAAGTCAAACGGGAATACCTGATCCATTGTCAGCCAGACTTTTTCTGCGCTCGCTTGTGAGACCATGAAAATAGAAGCAAGAAGCGTGCTTGCGATCATGCGCATAGTGATTATCCTTCAAATTCAAGGCAAACCTAGACGCCATTGGTCAATGAAGGCTTAAAATCGAGGATGGGCGCTGTCGACCGAACCGTTAATTTCGGTTGTATTTTTTACATCGCATTAAATTGCATGAACTATGGTCGTTCAGGTGGAGACCCTTATGCAATTAGCCTCACAGACTATTCCCGCACCGGAAGATACTTCTGTTAACGACAGGCTCGACGAGATTTTGCAAGAAATCTCGCCATTTAGCGATCTTCCGGACGCAGTGCGCGCGGCTCTTTGCGAAAATGGCGTCGCACGGCGCTATGCCGCGGGACAAACAGTATTTTCTATTGGCCAATATGACGCGAGTGAATTTTTTGTCGTCGTATCCGGACTGATGAAGGTTGCCGCCCTCGATGCCGATAGCGGCGCGATGATGGTTGAGGAAGTAGGTCCCAAGACCATTTTCGGTCTTGATATCGTCATGTCAGGGCTGACAATGGATGTCGTACAGCAAATGGCTGTAACAGCGGAAAGCGACCTGCATGTTGTGATGTTTGACGCGGAGGAATTTCGTGCGCTCGCTGGGCAGCGGCCGTCCTTAATGCGTAACCTTGCGGATATGTTTGCAAAGCAACTTGTGACGGTTCGATTTCGCGCTAATACCGGGCAAACCGCGCCTGAGCAGAGGGTTTATGCAGTCTTGCTGGAGAATATTGAGCGCGATGCTGTCACAAATGAGTGGCGTATTCCGCGTATGCCGAAGCATCGTGAGCTGGCCGAGCGGGCGGGCGTGGACGATTCTGTTGCGGCAAGCGCTGTCGCTTCTTTAATCCAGGAGAGCATTGCGCGACGCGATTATCCGGGGCTTGTTATCACTGATATGCAAGGGTTGACGCGGCTTACGCGTTAGTCTTCACAACTTGTTTACTGCGCTGATTAACTATAACGTCAGTAGACAGAAAAAATTGAGAATATTCATTTTTTATTTACTGCGCACGGCCATGATGCGGCAGTCTGGAGTTCGAGTTGGGCTTCAGCGGTGCAAGTGAAGTGTTATCAGGAGTCCAAAAAATGAATTCTCTTATCCAAAAGTTTGTCAAAGACGAAGACGGCGCGACAGCTATTGAATATGGCCTTATCGCTGCTCTTATCTCTGTTGCGATTATCGCAGCAGTCCGCTCAGTTGGTACGACGTTGAACGACACGTTCGACTCTATTAATGACGAGCTCAGCGGTACGACTGAATAAGTCATTTGCTTAATTTGGTCTAAATCTAGACCGAGTAATTTCAGGAAAGGAGGTCCTTATCGGGCCTCCTTTTTCTGTTTACGCCTAACCGATCATTAATGGTGGCGGGCGTAATCTTTGCGGAACGTATTCCGAAGGAACAGTCCCTTGATTACCTTTGTCATGCTTTCGGTCTTTCCGGCGGCGCTTATTGTTGCGGCGATAAACGATGTTTACGAATTTAAAATTCCAAACTGGATTACGGCGGCCTTAGCCCTCGCCTATCTACCGGCAAGTTTAGCCGTCGCGGCTCCGCCGGCAATAGTATTGGAGGGCGTATTGTTGGGTGTTGTCACATTACTCATCAGCTTCGCTCTTTACACAGTAAAATTTTTCGGTGGTGGTGACGCAAAGTTGTTTGCGGCCACGACGCCTTGGATCGGCATCGCCGGGCTCGGTGTATTTCTGGTCAACACGGCCATTGCCGGAATGTTTGTCGCATTTTTTCTGATCGCATTCCGAAAGACGCCGCCTTTGCCGGTATACGCCCAGGCGCCCTGGCTCATGCGGTTGCATCAACGCAAGCACGACTTGCCATATGGCGTGGCGATTGCCGTTGGCGGCTTACTCAGTTTTCAGGAGCTGCCATTTTTTCAGTTGGTCTATGGCGGTTAACAGGATCGGTTAACGCGATTTTGAGGACTTTGGCTAAAGCTTCCGTATGTGGGCGCGCGCCCCGTCCGGGAATTGAGTAAGGTAGGTAGAAAAATGAACGTCAGTCGTATCGCTATTCTCGGCGTCGCACTTGTTGCAGGGGTCGCAGCGTTTTTTCTCATGATGAACAACGGCCCTTCCGATGCGCCGGTTCAAATCGTTGAGCCGGTTAAAGAGGAAACGGTCCGTGTTTTGGTCTCTGGGCGTGATATGCAGCGCGGTGAGCGCGTGGCCATCGACGACACAAATTGGATAACCTGGCCTAAAGCGGCCCTTCAGCCCCATTTCATTACCGATGAAACCCCGGAGCGCCGTGAAGAAATTGAAAATGCCGTTGTGCGTTCCCTGATTGTCGCTGGCGAACCCTTTGTTGATGCGAAGATTGTTAAAGCCGGCAGTTCAGGTTTGATGGCTGCGATCCTGTCACCCGGCATGCGTGCGGTTACGATGCGCGTATCCGCAGAGACGTCCTCGGGCGGATTTATATTACCAGGCGACCGCGTTGATATTCACTATACAGAGGCTTCGGAAGACTCTGGAAATACCACGAAGATCTTCCCAATACAGTCAAATGTTCGCGTCTTAGCCGTCGATACGATTTTCTCAGAAAATCCGGAGACGCCAAACATTAATGGTTCCAACGTAACAATGGAAATGACTCCGGATGATGCGGAATATTTCATGATCGCGCGCAACTCCAAAGGCAAACTGCAGTTGACGCTGCGTAGTATTTTCGAACCAGAAGAAGAAGTTGAACAGAAAAGACGTGTCACTGAAGACGTAATCGTCATTCGATATGGCCGCTCATAAAGCCGAGTGAGGGAAACAGACAATGGTAGGCGACAAAAATAAAATGCGCGGATCAGGCTTACGCCTGGCTGCAGTAATTGTCGGGATCTTTGGGGCGGTAACACTAGCCGCAGCGCCCGCCGCCGCGCAGCGTGGCGCAACGCCTGTTCGCATTGACGTCGGCGGCGAGAGCGAAATTTCAAAAAGCTTGGTGCTGCCGCTGAACAAAGCCGCAATCGTTGAATTGCCTTATTCTGCAGCTGACGTCCTTGTCTCCCAACCGGCTGTAGTCGATGCCGTCGTCCGCTCGCCCAAGCGCGTATATTTGCTTGGCATGACCGTCGGTCAGACCAACGCATTCTTTTTTGACGCGCGCGGCCGTCAAATACTCAATCTTGAAATTCGCGTCGAACAGGACACGGATGCTTTGCAAGACCTGATCGCGCGGATGATGCCGGAAAGTCGCGTCAAGATCGAGGCAATCAATGACACCGTCATTTTGCAGGGCAATGTGCGGTCGGCGACAGAGGCGGCAAACGCCCATGCCCTTGCAGTCCGATTTATTGGCAATGAAGAGCAGGTTGTAAATATGCTCGGCATTCAAGAGCAGGACCAGGTCATGCTGAAGGTGCGCATCGTAGAGATGCAGCGCCGATTAGTTAAGCAGCTGGGTTTTGACACGAATGGAACCGTGACGATCGACGATGCGACGCTCGGATTCGCGGCGCAAAACGCGTTTACGCTCGCCGGTAGCGCCCTTGGCGGTCTTAATGGTGATCTCAATACGAACGGTTTTGGGGATATCACAGATTTTGACCTGTCATTTCAGGCGCTGGAGCAAACGGGTCTGACACGTATTCTAGCCGAGCCAAACCTAACTGCGATTTCCGGGGAATCGGCGAATTTTCTTGCTGGCGGTGAGTTTCCTATCCCGGTCGGTCAGGATAACGGCCGCGTTTCTATCGAGTTTAAGGAGTTCGGTATTGGGCTCGGCTTTACGCCATTCGTACTTTCGAAAGGGCGTATCAACATGAAGATTTCTACGGAGGTCAGTGAGCTGACGAATGACAATTCGTTTTTCATTCCAGGCGCAACAGGAATTGACCCGGATACCGGCCAGCTCTTTACAACCCAAGGCTTGCAAGTGCCAGGCTTGTCCGTAAGGCGCGCCAACACAACGGTCGAGCTTCCGAGTGGCGGTAGCCTGGTTATGGCGGGACTTCTCCAAGAGGATCTGCGCACAACAATTGACGGTGTGCCAGGCATTAAAGACACGCCAATTCTTGGGCAGCTGTTCCGCAGCCGGGACTTCCAAAACAACGAGTCCGAATTGGTCATTATCGTGACGCCCTATCTAGTCAATAGCACCCACGAATCACGACTGAAGGATCCGACGGAAGGGTTCGTACCGGCCAGCGATTTGGAAACAATCCTCCTTGGAAAAATGATCTCCACCTATGGGCTCGACAATGCGACCACTAAAGAATCATCGTTGCAAGGTCCGATGGGCTTCGTGCTGGATTAATAAAAAGGCGAATTTGAAATGACGT
Source organism: Pseudomonadota bacterium (assembly GCA_039186325.1). GTDB lineage: Bacteria > Pseudomonadota > Alphaproteobacteria > Caulobacterales > Parvularculaceae > Hyphococcus. The sequence continues at coordinate 6,236 of JBCDAD010000008.1, forward strand.
TCAAAGCACTTTCAAGAACAGGCGCTATCCTCGCTGCACTACTTTCCTCGGCATGTTCGACGGCTTTCAATGGCCCGGAAAACGCCATCACCGTGGCGCAGCAACACCCAATTGCCGTCGACAGCCAAGTGGTTACGCTGACGATTGATTCGGATGTGACGACCGACGATTTGAGTACTGTTGATGCTTCGCGATTGAAAGCCTTCGCGCGTGAGTATAGCCGCAAAGGTCATGGAGCGATCACTATCACCGCTCCATCGGGCGGCGGATCTGATCTCGATGGGCAGGAGGCTGCTGCTGATATCCGCCGTGTGCTTTACGAGGCGGGCATTCCATGGTCGTCGATCTCCGGCGCAACGTATCGTACCGGCGACGCAAATAGCCAGCAGCTAATTATCTCTTTTGCAAAATTCGTTGCGACGCCGAGTGAATGTGGCGATTGGTCCGGGTTGCGCATCAACGATTACGGTAACTTGCGCTCGCCCAATTTTGGCTGCGCGACAATGAACAATTACGCCGCGATGATTTCCGATCCAAGAGATCTCATTGAGCCGGCGCCGGAAGGTCCCGCGGATACAGCCGCCAGGCTGCGCGCGCTGGAAGCTTATCGGGCGGGCGAAACAACAGCATCACAGCGTGACGATACGATCGAAGCGCTGGTTAGCAATTAATATCGATTTCCATACTGCGCGACGCGGGCAGGGAGCAAAAGAAATGAAAAATGCCGTCGAAAATCCATCAGCGTTTCCCGATGATGAAGAGGGCGTCGCGGAAGCTGCGGCGAGTCTGGGCTCAGACGGTGGGCCTGTCGCAGCTGTGAATACAGATGCGGCCGAATTTGACAGTGATCTTGATGATATCCTCGATGATGATGATTCCTGGCTTGATGAAGAATTGTCAGATGAGGAGTTAGCAGCGCTTGGCGAGGAAGACTTCGCTCTTGGCGAAGAATTTGATGATGACGACTTTTCTGGCGATATTGATGTCGCTGAGTTTGATGAGGGCGATGATGCTGATGACTTCTCGCTTGACGAGGATTCAGATGAATCCGCGCCAGCGCTGAAGAATGCTGTCGCTGACGATCCATACGCCGAAGAGCCATCTGGTGCTTCATCGTCGGAAACTGTCGCCGCTTCCGCCAGTGTTGTTTCGACAACAATGGCGGTCGTTGAAGGTGATGACGTCGACAATGAGCTGACCGAGCTCGATGATAGCGAAACCGATCACCGGCCGGTGCCGCGGATTTCAATTCATGCGTTCTGCGAAACTCAGGAAACTACGGCGCTGCTGGAGCGTGCAGCCGTGGATCGTCGGTTATCAAAAACGCACCTCACGATTCACATGGGCGGTATTCCGAAAGCGGTCGATCAGTTCCAGTCTGCTTCAACGCCAAATCTCATTATTTTAGAGACAGTCGCCGGCGGCAAAGAAATTTTCGAGTTGCTGGGACAACTGGCCGAAGTCTGTGATCCATCGACAAAAGTTGTCATTATCGGGCGTGTAAACGATATTATTCTTTACCGCGAGCTGATCCGCCAGGGTATCAGCGAATATATTGTTCGCCCGAACTCCCCACTGCAGATCATCAAAACGATCGCCGACTTATATGTCGACCCGTCAGCGCCGCCGATCGGTCGCACATTGGCGTTTGTCGGCGCGCGCGGCGGGGCCGGCTCCTCAACCATCGCACATAATATTGGTTGGTGTACGGCGGAAGAACATCAAAGCGCCACCGTTATTCTCGACCTGGACTTGCCTTTTGGAACAGCAAGCCTCGATTTCGATCAGGAGGCTTCTGCCGGTCTTGCTGAGGCGTTGAGCTCTCCAGAACGTCTTGATGACGTTTTGCTTGAGCGCCTTTTACAAAAACACACTGAACATCTCAGCCTTTTTACGGCGCCGAGCATGCTTGATCGTGATTTCGATCTGGATGATCAAGCATATGAGACGGTAATCGACATCGTGCGGGGCGTTGCGCCGACAATTATTGTTGATGTGCCCCATATCTGGACGAACTGGTCAAAACGTATTTTGACGTCTGCTGATGAAATCGTCGTTGTTGCAACGCCGGACCTTGCGTCGTTCAGGAATACGAAAAATCTGATTGATATTTTAAGTGCGGCGCGTCCAAATGATTCGTCTCCTACACTCGTGCTCAATCAGTTTGATCCCAAAGTCTCGCCGGTGCAAGCCGATCAGTTCGTTGAGCATGTCGGTATCGAACCTGCGCAAATTTTTGGTTGGGAGCCCCAGCTTTTTGGCGCTGCAGCCACGAATGCCGCACCAATTATCGAGGTGGGTCCAAAAACGAAAACCGCAAACGGTTTGCGTGAGCTGGCGGCGCGTTTGCTGGGTAGGAATGAAACTTTCGCCCGGAAACCAAAATTCAGCCTGTCTGGTTTATTCAAAAAGAAAAACTAAGGTAACCAATGTTTGGACGTCGTACAGCCGAACCCGCAGCAGCTGAAGCGCCAGCGCCGAAAAAACCTGCGGCTGCGCCCAAAAAGCAAGCGCCAGCAGCGGCCCCGCCGCCTGCGCCTCCGCGCGTTGCGAAGCCGGAAAACGACGCGCAGCCAGTAGAGATCAGCGGGCGTTCCGATGAGTATTTCCAAACCAAAACGACGATTTTCAATGCGTTAATCGACACCATTGATCTATCGCAACTTGCGCAGCTCGATACGGAGTCTGCAGCAGAAGAAATTCGCGATATTGTCAACGAAATAATTTCTATCAAGAACGTTCAGATGTCTATTGCGGAGCAAGAAGCGCTTCTGCAAGATATTTGTAATGATGTTCTCGGATACGGTCCGCTTGAGCCATTGCTGGCGCGCGACGACATCGCCGATATTATGGTCAATGGCGCCAGCAAGGTCTTCATAGAAGTAGGCGGTAAGATCCAGCTTACAAATGTTCGGTTCCGCGACAACGCGCAGCTGATGAATATTTGTCAGCGTATTGTTAGTCAGGTCGGTCGCCGGGTCGATGAGGCGAGCCCGATATGTGATGCGCGCCTGCCTGATGGCTCGCGTGTGAACGTTATCGCGCCGCCGCTGTCAATTGACGGCGCTGCTCTCACCATCCGGAAATTTAAAAAAGACAAACTACGGATCTCCGACCTTGTTAATTTCCAATCGATCTCGCCTGAAGGGGCCCAAGTTCTGGAGATTGTTGGGCACTGTCGGATTAATACACTGATCTCCGGCGGTACCGGCTCGGGAAAAACGACACTGCTTAACTGTATGACCGGCTTCATCGAGAATGATGAACGCATCATCACCTGCGAGGATGCAGCGGAATTGCAATTACAGCAGCCGCATGTTGTGCGCCTGGAAACGCGGCCGCCAAACCTTGAAGGTCAGGGCGAAGTCACGATGCGCGATCTGGTTAAGAACTGTCTGCGGATGCGTCCTGAGCGGATTATCGTGGGCGAGGTGCGGGGACCGGAAGCTTTTGATTTGTTGCAGGCGATGAATACGGGCCACGACGGATCAATGGGCACTCTTCACGCCAACTCACCGCGCGAAGCACTGCAGCGTGTGGAATCCATGATCACGATGGGCGGCTATAACTTACCATCTAAAACGATCCGGGAAATGATTGTCGGATCTATTGATGTGGTGATCCAGGCGGCGCGCCTGCGGGATGGTTCTCGTCGCATCACACATGTGACAGAAGTTCTGGGTACAGAGGGTGATACGATCATCACCCAAGACTTGTTTGTCTACGACATGGATGGTGAAGACGCAAACGGCAATATCGTAGGAAAGCACAAGTCGACCGGTATCGCCAGACCCGCTTTTTGGGATCGCGCTAAGTATTACGGAAAAGAAGCGGAACTCGCTGCTGCGTTAGACGCTGCATCGGAGTAGGAACGGGTATGGACAGTCAGGTCCTTATTGTAATCGGTCTTGGCGTCGTTTGTTTTGGCGCGCTTGCGTTTGTACTCTTGTCTCCCACTGAAAAAGACAAGGCGAACAAACGCGTTGCTTCTCTAAACGAGTCGCGTGGGGGCCGGCGCGGGGGCGCAGCGGCTGCGCAGAATGATGCAACGTCCAAAGAACGTCGAAAAAAACTCGCTGAGACACTTCAGTCGATCGACGACAAACAAAAAAACCTGAAAAAAAAGAAACGGGTTACGCTTGAGCAATCACTTGAACAGGCGGGCCTGCCGATTAATAAGAACCAGTTTTATATTGGTTCGCTTTTTATCGCCATTTTCTTCGCCTTTGTTGGCCTGATTTCCGGACAACAACCGTGGATTACCGGCTCTCTGTTTTTTATCGGCGGGTTTGGATTCCCGAGATGGGTGGTCAACTTCGCACGCGGTCGCCGGCAGAAAAAATTTGTATCGGAATTTTCCAACGCAATTGATGTCATCGTACGGGGTGTGAAGTCCGGCCTGCCGGTCAACGAATGCCTGAAGATCATTGCGCGTGAAGCCCCGCGACCGGTTTGCGACGAGTTTCATATGTTGACGGAGGGCATGCGGGTTGGTTTGTCGCTCGAACAGGCGTTGGAGCGGATGCATGAACGTATGCCGCTTCAGGAAGTCAATTTCTTCGGCATTGTTCTTCTGATCCAACAAAAAACCGGTGGTAATCTTGCTGAAGCGCTCGGCAATCTGTCCAATGTGTTGCGATCCCGAAAATTGATGGAAGGCAAGATCAAGGCGCTTTCCGCGGAGGCCAAAGCGTCTGCTTATATCATCGGTTCACTGCCCTTTCTTGTTATGGGTGCTGTCAAAATGGCGTCGCCGGATTATCTCACGCCATTATTTGCAACACAGATGGGCAATTTTATTCTTATCGGTTCCGGGCTGTGGATGTGTACGGGCATCCTGGTCATGCGGAAGATGATACAGATCAAGGTGTAATGAGATATGGATATTATTAGTCTCGTTACGGATCGGAATTTTCAGATCGCATTTCTCGTCGGTTGCGCCAGCGCAGCGACCATGTTGACGGTTCTTGAGCCGTTCTTTGCAAAAGATAAATTGCAGGAGCGGATGAAATCCGTTGGCAATTATCGCGAGAACCTGCGACAGCAACAACGCGAGTCCCTGGCGAAGAAATCCAGTGCGCGATTGCGAACAGATTCGCCTCAAGGGGCGCTCAAGGATGTTGTCGAAAGTTTGAAACTTCTGGAAGTGTTTGACGAAGAGTCGGCGCGAAAGAAGTTGATGATGGCTGGCTATCGCGGCCAGGGACCGGTATTTACCTTTATGGCGGCGCGAATTGGTTTGCCGTGGGTAACAGCGCTTGGCGTTGGCATATATGTATATGTTCTTGGCGGCGGAGATCTCGACAACTTCAGTAAGCTGCTGGCGACGTTGGCGGGCTTCTTTGGCGGCTTCTATCTGCCAAATCTCTACATCAACAATGTCGTGGCGAAACGACAGCAAAAGATTCAAGAATCGTGGCCGGATGCGCTTGACCTGCTTCTGATTTGTGTTGAATCCGGGATGTCGATTGAGGCCGCATTCCAGAAAGTCGGCGACGAGGTCGGTCCAAACAGCCCGGAACTAGCAGAAGAATTGGGGCTTACGACGGCGGAACTCTCCTATTTGCAGGAACGAAAATCCGCATACGTCAACCTCGCCGAGCGGACCGGGCTCGACTCCGTCAAGGGCGTTGCAACGGCGCTCATTCAGTCAGAAAAGTATGGAACGCCGTTGGGCCAATCTTTGCGCGTAATGGCTGATGAGAGCAGGGACCTGCGGATGCAGGAGGCGGAAAAGAAAGCTGCGGCGCTGCCGCCAAAGCTGACTGTTCCAATGATCGGGTTTTTCTTGCCCGTGCTATTTGCGGTGATCATGGGGCCAGCGGCGATGTCGGTCATGGGGATGGAATAACTCTCCAGCCCGCATTCAATGCATCCGGCCATATAAATTAAAAAACGCAACCCTTTGCGATAATTCCACTCACGTCGGTTAGGCGATTTTTGCCCATGCGAAATGCTGCTTAGTCAGCAGGCTGTCTTTGTAATTCTATTGACTAGCCCGCTGATCAATCGCTTCATAAAGGGGAAGTTCACCTGCGGCGACCTTGTCGCGGGTTGGCGCCGCCTGTCCCAGGCGCGCGCGATATACCCAGATGTTGGTGAGAACTTTTTCGACAAAGTCACGGCTCTCTGGATTTGGAATGCTCTCGATAAAGAGCAGCGGATCTTCGATATCGACTTCCTTCCGCCATTTTCGCAAGTTGCCCGGGCCGCCATTATAGGCCGCCGCCATATGAAAGAGGTTTCCGTTGGCTGAATTATCAATCAGGTACTTCACATAGCGTTGGCCGAGTGCGAGATTAAAGCTCGGATCATACAGTTTTTTGCGGCCGCTGGCGGAGCGTAACGAATTATCTTTCGCCATGTAGCTTGCGGTGCGTGGCATTAGTTGCATCAGGCCTCGGGCGCCAACGCGGCTAGTCGCATCGGTTTTAAACTTCGACTCCTGTCGCATAAGCGCATAAATCAGCGCCCGATCTGTTTTAAAGCCGCCCAGCGGCGTAAACGCCGGGATCGGATAAAGGCCAGCCTCATACGGTTTTCCGCCGGCAAGTGCGATATCCAATTGTGCGGACGGTAAATCGTGCGCCATCGCAATCGCCAACATGGCCGGGTCGTCTTCCGCTGATCGGAACCCGTTCGCCCAACGCAATTCCAGGTCTGCGTCGGTCTTTCGTCCAATTTCCGCGAGCGCGATTGCGCGTTTGATGCGGTCGTCTTCGGCGATCAATGCGTCGATGTCGCCTTGCCGCGCTGCCGGCGGTGTCCATTGATATTGGTGTTCGCGGCCGAGCTGAGCAATTGCTAATTGGCCATAAAATGTGAATGGAAACTGCGCAGCGATCTCCAGATTCGGCGCTACCGAACTGAGGTTTCCCGATTTAAGCGCGCTGCGCGCGGCCCAGAAACCAGCCGCTGAGCGCAGTGCATCATCCTGGTAAGGAACGGCGGCCATCGCTACAAAATGCTCAAATGCTGCGTGTGCGTCGTCATTGCGAAAATCAATGAGGCCGGCGATCCAGTAAGCGAGAACGCCTGTGTCGCCGTTGCGTTTGGCGGAGGCGCTGGCTAATTTTTCCGCTGTATCGACGTAACCTTGATAGTAAAGGCTGGCTGCGATCCACGAACGCATCCGATCATACTGTCTGGTCGTGATCGTACCGCGTTTTTTATGCCCGTCGATTTCCTTTAGAGCGTCAAGGGCCCGCTCTTTTCGCGACAGAAATCGAACGCGTCCCTCTATTTGTCGAAGCTTCGATGTGCTTGTGCGTTCGTAATCCGCAGCGGTATCAGGGTGAAGGGAAGTGCTGGCTTCGGCCCGCCATTTTCGCGGAATCGGTCGTTTCTGCGATGACGACTGGCGCGGTCGCTTCTTGTTCGCCAGTTTGTAAATGCGGTCTGCTTGCGGGTGATCGGCGTAATACGCCATCCACTGTTTCAATTCCTGATAAGACGACCGATAGGCCGTCGGATGCATATAGCGTTGAAACCAAACGTGGCCCATCAGAATGTCGTCATCGACCGCGTTGATTAGCTTATCGGCGGAGGTCCATGCGCCTTCTTCTTGCAGCTCGAATATTTCTGCGTAACGCTCCCGGTCTTCATCAGTCAGTACACGAATGGCATCGGAGGTTTGCGCAGACGCCGCGGCGGTCAAAAAAATGAACGTGAATACAACAAGAAAACGCATGGGTGTTATCCGGGCTGTTTTATTTGATTATCGAATTGGCGATGCGAGATATTCGGTTAGTCTTGGTAAGCGAATTATTAACTTGCGAAAAGGCGGTCCCGTAAATTTTGTAAATCCTGCCATGCAAGGCGTTTTTGTGCAGGTTGGCGCAAAAGATAAGCAGGATGAAAGGTCGGCAAAGCGGGAATTGTGGCGCCGCCAGCGGCAAGTTCCCGCCAACGACCACGGGCGCGCATGATGCCCGTTACGCCAAACAAGGCCTGAAGGGGCGCGCCGCCCACCAGCAATATCGCCTTTGGTTGGGTGATTGCGATCAGTTGGTCGACAAAAGGCCTGCAGACCATGGTTTCGGTCTGGGTGGGTGTCCGATTACCCGGCGGACGCCAATAAATCACGTTGCTGATGAGCGCATTCGTCTCTCGTGAAACCTCTATTGCAGCCAGCATGCGATCAAGAAGCGCGCCGGCGCGACCAACAAAGGGGCGTCCAATCCGATCTTCGTCGCGGCCCGGCGCCTCGCCAATGACGAGAAGGGGCGCTCCCGCAACACCGTCTGCAAACACCGTATTGCGGGCCCCGGATTTGAGACCGCATCCTTCAAAATCGCGTACGGCAGCTTCGAGTTCTGCAAAATTAGTCGCCGCCGCCGCTGCCCGTTCAGCGGCCTGTATCGCCTCATCAGCGGCTGGCGGGCCAGACTTTGAAGGCGGGGTCTGAATTGCTGCTTGGCCATTTTTTTTCGCGGGCGCCGGCGCCGATAACGCTGTTTTTTCTTCGGCAGCCCATTGGGTCATATCACTCGGCGACGCGCCGACCATTTCGTCAACGCCCATTTCAGCGTACCAGCGCAAAAGCGCTGCTGATCGAATGGTTGTTCGGCCATGGGGCGAGTAGACACTAATAAAGGCCTAAACAGAAGCGGCGAACAGGAATTGCGCGCCGAAATACAGGGGCAGCCCCCAAAGTTTGTTTCGAATCGACTGCGCCAGAAACTGATCACGGGCGACAGCGATATCGGAGATAGCGAAAATAGACGCTGCGGCCGCATAGCGCCATGCCGCCGCCGGCGCATCCGGGCCAACCATGCCGCTTGCGATGGTCATGATCGCAATGATCCCTGCGTAGTTGAGCAAGGGAAAGAGGAAATCACCGGCGTTTCGAAGGATCGGTGGAAGGTAAACGAAGGCTAATACGCAGACAACGGCCGCCGTCAGAAGCGTAAGCGGCGAGAAAGTAAAATCTGTTGTCAGAAATGCGCAGGCGTAACTGGCGTGGGCCAGTGCAAACGCGGCCATTCCGCCTAAAAAAGCCGTTGGGTGGCGCGAGAGCAAAAATGCGTCGCCGATCGCGCTGAGGGAAAGTGCGAACAGGATAGCTAAACCAAATGACGAGCTCATTGCGCCATTGTGCAACGCGTAAGCAATAAACAAGGCTGCTGCGCTCAACTTGGCGACAGCCCGCAACCGCGACATTCCGCGCGCTTCGGCGTGGAGCAGGATTGCGACGGCCACAGCCCCGGCGACGAGTATGAGCGTTCCGGTCATTTCGTTCCCTCAATGCGCAGCTATTCTACCCACGGATGCGGCGCCACGCGACGTGGATTTTCCGGGGGAAATTTGGCAGAAACGCTTAAACCGCTCGTAATATGAGAAATAAAGAAAGAATTTCAAATGCTTGACGAGGCGCCAGCGCGCGAATCCATGGAATTTGACGTCGTGATTGTCGGCGCCGGCCCGGCCGGATTATCAGCCGCAATCCGCCTCAAGCAACGTGCAGAAAAAGACGGCCAGGAAATAAATGTCGTTGTCGTCGAAAAGGGGTCAGAAGTCGGCGCGCATATTCTCTCTGGCGCTGTCTTGGATCCGAGCGGTCTTGACGCGCTGCTGCCTGATTGGCGGGACATGGATTCGCCAATCGATACGCCCGTCACGACGGAACGTTTCGCGATTTATGGTCCCGCCGGATCCATTCCGCTCCCGGTATTCGCCATGCCATCAATGGTTAAAAACCACGGCAATTATGTTGTTTCGATGGGTAATGTATGCCGTTGGATGGCGGAGATCGCGGAAGGTATGGGGGTTGAGATATATCCGGGGATGGCGGCCTCGAAACTCCTGTATCGCCAGGACGGATCGGTGCGCGGCGTTGTTGTGGGTGAAATGGGCATTGGCAAGGACGGGGAGCCCCGCGACGGCTATGAGCCTGGCATGGAACTCGTGGGTAAATATGTTCTGATCGCAGAAGGTGTCCGGGGGTCGCTCGCGAAGCAGATTATTTCCAAGTTTGATCTGGACGCCGATAGCGATCCGCAAAAATACGGTATTGGGCTTAAAGAACTCTGGGAGATCGACCCGGAAAAAAGCCGCCCCGGACATGTTCAGCATACGTTTGGTTGGCCGTTAGACAATAAAACTGGCGGCGGTTCATTTCTCTATCACTATAGCGATAATACAATTGCGCTTGGGTTTGTTGTTCATCTCAACTACGCCAACCCGTACATTTATCCTTATGGCGAGTTTCAGAAGTTCAAGGAGCATCCGGAAATCGCGGAGTTGCTGGAGGGTGGCAAGCGATTAGCTTATGGCGCCCGGGCGATCACAGAAGGCGGCTTTCAATCCGTTCCCAAGCTCGCATTTCCCGGCGGCGCGTTAATTGGATGTTCTGCGGGATTTGTGAATGTGCCTCGGATCAAGGGTAATCACAACGCAATGCTGACCGGTATGATGGCGGCGGACGCCGCTTTTGACGCTGTCAGCGCCGATCGCGAAGGCGACGAACTGATTGCCTATGAAGACGCCTATCGTGCATCACCCGTTTATACTGAGTTGCGCGATGCCCGAAACGCCAAACCGCTGTGGTCAAAATATGGGACGGTGATTGGCGGGATCGCATTGTCTGGTATCGATCTGTGGACCAATTCGATTATTCCCGGATTTTCATTCTTTTCCACCCAACACCATGGAAAAACCGATGCGGAAGCAACGGATTCGGCGGAAAAGCATAAACCGAAGACATATCCCAAAGCCGACGGCGTGATCACCTTCGATCGGCTGACCAATGTGGCCTTTTCCGCTACGAATCATGAGGAAGATCAGCCGGCGCACCTAAAATTGAAAGACGCGTCTGTTCCGATTTTAGTAAACTTGCCTACTTATGATGAACCTGCCCAACGCTATTGTCCGGCCGGCGTTTACGAGATTGTGAGAGAGAATGGCGATGCATCGCCTGAGTTCCAGATCAACGCTCAAAATTGCGTCCATTGCAAGACGTGCGACATTAAGGACCCGTCGCAGAATATCGTCTGGGAGACGCCGGAAGGCGGCGGAGGACCGAATTACCCGAATATGTGATGTCGCCGGTGTTCGGGGCTTTATTGTCGGCATGCTGGCTTTAACGTCGGCCTGTGTCCAAACGCCTAAGCCGCCATCGGCGGTTGGCCACTATCTCTCCGGACGTTTGGCTGCGCAGAATATGGACGTTGAAAGCGCCGCGGCTAATTTCGCCAGTGCTGGTCAAAACCTTGTCGATCCGGGCGCAATTACCGAGCCTGCATTCATTTATCATCTGGCCGCAGGTCGCCATGATGCAGCCGCGCGATACGCCGCCGACCTTGCCGGCGCCGGTGACACGGATGTGCACCGCGCATCGTTGGCCCGGCTCTACTTGGCGGCGTCGGCGATCCGTTCCGGCGATTTTGACGGTGCGCTAAACCAAACAAGCGATTTTGAATTTGAAGAAGAATTCATTCCTTTACGAACTATAATCGAAACCTGGGCGAAGACGGGCCTTACATCGCCTGGTGCGGCGCTAATATATCTTGATCAGCGCTCTGAGGTGGAATTTTCAGGATTCAGCCCGCTCCATCGGGCGTTCCTATTGGAGCGTGTTGGCGAATATGATGAGGCGCGCGGGGCGTATGAGCAGGCGCTCGTTACGCTTCTTGGCAGTCGATTGAAATTCAGTTCATTCGGCGCATTTCTGGAGCGCCATGGAGAAGCCGGAGATGCAGCGGAGTTTTACGAGGTATTGAGCCAAAATGGCGGCACGACGCTGCGGATGCGTGAGGCGGCGCGGCGACGCGAAAAAGCAGGCGTTCCCTCAGCGCGATACAGTGCTGTTACGCCTTCTCAAGGCGCTGCGGCCGGGTTTTACGAACTTGGCGAATATGTATTCGAAATTACAAACCAGCGTTTTGCGGCCGCGTCGCGGCTGGGGCGTCGCGTGCAATCGCGCCCAAACTTTGATTTGCCGCTTTCAATGGCGCAGACGGCGTTAATGCTTGATCCTGAATTGCATGATGCGCGAATTTTGGCTGCGGGCATTCTTGGGACTTATCAGCAATATGACGCGGCGATTGCGATGGCTGACCCAATCCCTGCCGCGTCGCCGCTTTATGTACAAGCGCAGCTTTTGATCGCCGCGGCGTATTTAGCCGTCGAGCGGGATGATGAGGCGATTTCGGTTTTGAATGAAACTTTGCAGGTGCATCCCGGCGAAGCCGATCTTCGATGGAACCTGGCGAGGCTGTATCTTTATCAGGGTTCAGATGATCTTGGCTTGGCGGAATTGACGGCCTTGATCAATGAAGTTGATGTTGGCGGAAATGACAATGCCTGGCGCTATCACCTGACCCGAGGCGCTGTGCAGATGAATGATGAGTCCGACAGTGCTGCTGAAGCGGACCTGCGCCGGGCGGTTGAGTTGGCGCCGGATGAGCCAGAGGCGCTCAATGCGCTGGGCTATTTTTGGGCGGAGCGCGGCGAAAATCTGGAAGAAGCGTTTGACCTGATTGAGAAGGCGATTGCGTTGCAGCCCAAAACACCAATTTCCTTCGACGGGTTAGGTTGGGCGCGCAGCGATTTGGGCGATTTTGTCGATAGTCTTGGATGGGCGCACTACCAGATGGGAAATTTCGATGACGCTATTGTGCATTTAGAACGTGCAGCCACTCTAAGGCCAGATAATGCAGTGATTACGGATCATTTGGGCGACGCTTATTGGCGTCTGGGACGTGAACGCGAAGCGCGTTATCAATGGCGTGCTGCGCTGGAGTTAGACCCATCAGAAGACCTTGCCGACACATTGCGCCAAAAGTTGGAGAATGGTCTGGAGCCAACGCCGTGACCGTTACCGAGATCGCCCGCGCCAAAATCAACTTATTCCTTCATGTGGGCGGTGTGCGTGCTGACGGCTTGCATGATTTATTTAGTGTTTTCGTATTCGCCGATTATGGCGATTTAATCTCGCTGACGCCTGCGAGCGACATTGAACTCACCATTAACGGCCAATTTTCAGAAGCGTTGAAAGATACGCCGCCTCAGGACAATTTGATTTGGCGCGCGGCCTTCGGATTGCAGGAGTTGACGGGACACACATCCGGTGTTGCAATAAATCTGGAAAAGCGCTTACCGATCGCCGCTGGCATTGGCGGCGGGTCGGCTGACGCTGCTGCGGCTTTGCGCGGGCTAATCCGCCTTTGGGATCTTGCTGTTCCAGCGGACGCGTTGCACGATCTCGCCTTTACGCTGGGCGCCGATGTGCCTGCATGTTTGCAACAGTCACCGATCGCTATTTCGGGCGCCGGTGAGATTGTAAATCCCGGCCCCGTGCTCGGAGACTTTTGGGTTTGTCTGATCAATCCCAATATTCCGATGCCGACCGGCCCTGTTTTCAAGGCTTATGACGTAGCGAATCAAAACCCGCCGGCGCCCAATCTCGATATTTCTGACAACTACGCAACAAAAGATACGCTCAAAGAATTATTTGCCAAAACACGTAACGACCTCGAGGCGCCAGCGCGCGCCTTGGCTCCCGTTATTGATCAGGTATTGATGATGTTGACGGACCAGCCCGGCGCGATTGCAGCGCGAATGTCCGGCAGCGGCGCGACGTGCTTCGGGTTCTTTGAAAATGAAATAGATGCTGGCGCAGCCGCGCGGGCGGCGGAGGCCAAAGGTTGGTGGTCGGCGGCGGCGCCGGTCTGCACCTGATGGGGGAGACAGTAATATGATGGTGGAGTTTCTGACCGGCGACGCCCTCGTCTGGTTTGTGGGCGCATTACTTGCGTATTTGATCGCAAATGCGGGCGCCCGCCTCGCTGCGGAAGCCAAGTTTCTGCCGGACGTACCTAACCACCGCTCAAGTCATCGTAAAGTAACGTCGAAAGCCGGCGGCCTGGCTATCTTCTCAGCCTGGTTCATCAGTATATTGATGGTTACAGCTTTTGATGGAGTTGGCGACGCGGTCGCCGGCGCGCGGGTCGGCATATTGACATTGTTGGCTTTCGGATTGGGGTTGTCGGATGACCGGTGGCGCTTGAATGCTTTTTCAAAGTTTGTTGGCCAACTTTTGATCGCCCTGGTCTTTGCATTTGCGATTGCACAGATCGATATGTTGCCGCTGCCTTTCGTTGGAGAGGTTGAGCTTGGTCCTTTTGCAATCCCGGTGACTGTCTTGTGGATCGTCGCCTTCATGAACATTTTTAATTTCATGGACGGTGCAAACGGTTTGGCGGCTGGCGTAGGTATTATTGGTTTGTGCGTGTTCGCTGTCGTCATCGCAATGATAGGCGGTTCGGAGTATGCTGTGGCGGCGCTGGCGCTCTCTGCGGCGATACTGGGATTTTTTCGATGGAATATGCGGCGCGGCGCCATTTTTATGGGCGATGGCGGCAGTCAGGGGATCGCGTTTTTCATCGCTGCCGCGGCAGTATCGGCTGGTCAGTCGTACGAGCTCAGTATCCTTTTCGTTCCGCTGATTTTTTTGCCGTTCATTTTCGACGCAGCGATTACGCTCACCCACCGTCTCTTACGCCGTCAGCGCATTACTGACGCGCATCGCGAACATCTTTACCAATTGCTCCTTCGCTCGGGCTGGCGGCATGAGCGGGTTGCGGTTTTCTATTGCGCGTTGACTGCGTTAACAGCAGCGGCTGCGGTCATTATGCTGACCATGCCTTCCATGTGGCGCTGGGCGGTTATCGGCGGGGCGGTGATTTTGTTGGGATGCGTTGCATTGCTAATCTATCGCGAAACATGGCGCTCGCTGAGTGGGCGGGAAAATATGTCACCGCCGGAAGACGTTGCAGGCAGCGACTAAGCCGCGCGAGCGACAGATGTCTCTACAAGGTCGATCAGGGCGTTTCGAAATACCGATTCCGGTAGTTTCTCCAGGCTTGACGCGGCGCGCATCGCGAAACGCCTGGCGCATGCGATTGTGTCGATAACGGCGTCATCACGCGCCATGAGCGCACAAGCGCGCTCAAGATCATCATCGTGTTGTCGACCGTCCGCAATGGTGCGACGCCAGAATTCCTTCTCATCCGGCTGACTGCGCGCCACCGCATAGACCACCGGCAACGTCATTTTACCTTCACGGAAATCGTCACCGATGGATTTGCCGAGATTATCCTCAAACCCAGCATAGTCGAGCGCATCGTCAATGAGTTGATAGGCGAGACCGAAATTCTGTCCAAACTCCGCCAACGCGGCCTCTGAATCCATGTCGCCTGCGATTACGCCGGCGACCTGAGTCGCCGCCTGGAACAGGGCTGCTGTCTTTGCATTCACCACATCGATATACATGTCGTAAGTGGTGTCGAGGTTTTTCTGCGTCGCCAATTGCAGAACTTCCCCTTCCGCGATCACGCTGGAAGCGCGAGACAAAATCTGCAGTACTCTTAAATCATCAGCACTCACCATGAATTCAAAAGCGCGTGCAAAAATAAAATCGCCGACCAGTACGCTTTCCTTATTGCCCCAGATAACGTTGGCGGTGGTCGACCCGCGACGTAGGGACGATTCATCGACCACATCATCATGGAGAAGTGTGGCGCCATGAATAAGCTCCACAGCAGCTGCGAGTTTGACGTGGTTGTCACCATCATAACCGAGTGCGCGCGCCGCCGCGATTGTCAGCATCGGCCTGATTCTCTTCCCGCCCGCCTTCAAAAGGTGGTTGGCGATATCAGGAATCATCGCTGCAGATGATGACATATTCTCCAGAATGGCGGCGTTGACCTGTTCAAGATCCGCGTTGGTGAGGGTGCGCAAGGACGCTACGGCTGACAGAAATGTCGAGCCGTCGAGATCGTTCGCCGGGACGGTGGGCGCTGTGAGAACCAAGAATGTCACCTGTTAAGACCCTTATATGGTGGGGATTTGCTGGAAGCGGGTCAAGCGGTGTTCGCCGCGACCAAGTGCTTATCTTGGCCGGGGCAGGAGGCGCCGTTGGAATTCGCGTTGAAGATCGCGAAAAACGTCCCTAACTGTGCGCGATGGCGAATTTGATGAAACCTTTAAAGTCACTTTGGCGCAGGACCCCGTTTGGTGGTCCGCCGAAACCATCTGTCCATGTCATCGAGCTGACGGGCGTCATTGGCGCCGTTGGCGCTGGCCGAAATGGGTTAACGCTCGCCCGGCTTGAAAAGACGATTTCATCGGCTTTTCAGTCCGATGACGTGTCTGCGATTGCTTTAGCGATAAACTCGCCGGGGGGGTCTCCAGTTCAATCGCGCCTTATTTTCCGAAAAATTCGACGGCTGGCGGAGGAGAAAAATAAGCCGGTACTCGTATTTATTGAGGATGTTGGCGCGTCTGGCGGGTATATTCTTTCGCTGGCAGGCGATGAAATTTACGCGGACAAAAGCTCAATTGTCGGTTCTATCGGGGTGATTTCGACTGGTTTTGGATTTCAAGAAACGATCGCGCGTTACGGAATAGAGCGCCGCGTCTATACGGCGGGCAAAAGCAAATCCCAGCTGGATCCGTTCAAGGCGAGTAATCCGGAGGATGTGTCGAAATTACAGGCGATCTTAAACGACCTCCACGAGCAATTCATTGAATTAGTATCGGATCGGCGCGGAACGAAGATCGGATCGAACAATCACGATGTGTTGTTTAACGGCGACGTCTGGACAGGGCCGCAGGCGCATGAACTTGGGTTGATCGATGGAATCGCTCAACTGGGCGATTTTCTGGTCGCTCGATATGGTAAAGATGTGAAAATAAAGCGTTTTTCACCCGGCGGCGGATCATTGTTGAAGCGGCTTACCTCCAAATATGTTGCGCAGGATACTGGCCCCGGCCGTGATTTTGAGGCATTATTAGACGGGGCGGAAGCGCGCGCTGTGTGGGCCCGATTTGGTCTTTAAAGCTCATTCGGCTGTGCGCGTTTAAAAACGTCATCGGAGAGTGATATGAGTGCAGTGTCTACAATTTTAACAACGGTCGTCGCTACGGCCGGTGCGGTCGCGCTCTATCGCTTCGTAAAATCAAAACGTGACGAACTAGAAAATTTTTTCACCGCCCGTCCACAGGCTGAGGGCGGCGCTGAGCCGGTTATTGATTACGAACAGGATCCGGAAACCGGTGTTTATCGGCCGAAACCGTAAGATCATAGCTCTCAGGAGATGGTCGTCGCCAATACGCGCCGCGTATGCGGCCGGTCTCTGTGTTCAAACACGAACACGCCCTGCCAGGAGCCTAACATCAAGCGGTTATCTTCGAACGGAATGAGAAGATTCGATTGGGTAAGCGCTGCGCGAATATGCGCCGGCATATCGTCGTCTCCTTCCGAATTGTGCCGATAAGCCCGTATGCGCGGTGCAATGTCATCAAAAAAAGTGCGTAAATCCTGCAATACAGTAGGGTCCGCATTCTCCTGAATGACAAGTGACGCCGACGTGTGCTGAATAAAGAGATTTACAAGTCCGCTGCCGGCCCTCGCCTCGGCGATACATTCGGTAACGCTTGCGGTTATGTCGTAAAGCCCGGGGCCATGGGTTGAAACATCGATAACGCTGTGCATGGTTCGCAAACCGTCCTTTTGCGCTGTGACGCCGAGGCGGTTAAGCATATAACAAGCGCTCGGTTTTTGTATAATGACGGTGCGGTGAACGCGGTCCTCAAGAAGATCGCAAATATAGAGGATACAGCGTTTGACGTCGGGTAACGCAATCGCTTTTTTGGATGTGGAAGCCAGTGGCCTCGGGGCGCGATCCTGGCCGATCGAAATCGGGTGGTGTTTCCTGGAAACCGAGCCGGTTTCTGTACTCATCAAACCGCATGAAAAGTGGCCGCTTGAAGAATGGGAAAAAACGGCTGAGTCATTACATGGCGTGTCCATGGAAACGCTCATAATGGACGGTCAATTTGCGGGCGACGTGTGCGATCAGCTTAATGCGGCGCTAGGCGGTAAGCGCGTATTTTCTGATTCGCCCGACTGGGACAGTTTTTGGCTTTATCGTTTGTTCGATGCGGCGAAGAAGCGGCAAAATTTCACTCTTGATGGCCTTGGCGCCGTTTTTTCACGGTTTAGCCCGGAGCAAATTGACGCTTTTGTCGAAGTCGTGACGGCGCAATTTCCCCGACGCCATCGGGCGGCGGCCGACTGCCTGCATATGCGGGCGTTGTATCGACTAGCTAAGGGGCAGACGGACGATTAGTGAACGCCTCAGTCGAAGACCGCAGTATATCTGTTTCGCCCGAACGCGTCTCGGTAACACTGAAAGACGGGGCTCTTCATGGTTGGCGTTGGCGCAATCGGGAAGCGCCGCAGATGATCTTTGTTCATGCGACGGGGTTTTGTGCGTCAACTTACAAGTCGGTCTTGCAACTCGTCGCGCGTGATTTTGAGGTCATTGCGATCGACCTGCGTGGTCATGGTCGGACGACTTTGCCAGCTGACCCTGACAGTTTGCAATCCTGGGAGACGTATGCGGATGATCTCCGGGGTTTTCTCAATGCGGAGCCAGTGGCCTCGCGGGTGCTTGCCGGACATAGCCTGGGCGGCGTGGTTGCTTGCCTCGCCGCCAAAGGTCGCGACGATATATCAGCAATCCGGATTGTCGAGCCGGCGATCGTTCCCGTCTATTTGCAACCCATCAATCGAACAGCGCTTTGGACGCGAATGATGCGCCGGTTGCCGATCGCACGGGGAGCGGAAAAAAGGCGCGATGGTTGGCGTGACCGGAAAGAGGTTTCCGCCCAATACGCCAACCGGGCGACTTTTCGGGATTGGGCGCCGGGCGTCCTCGACGATTATTTGGCTGATGGATTGGTTTCTGACCCAGCGGGCGTCCGTCTCTCCTGCGCGCCCCTCTGGGAAGCTGCAACTTTTCGCGCGCAACGCCACGATTTTTGGGGTTCGGTTCGTCAGGCGTCAGCGCCTATGTGCGTTTTGGCGTCCATTCAGAGGTCATCGACTGTGACGCCTAGCTCACGCTTCGCCTTGCGCCTTTTTGGCGCAAAAGTTCACGCAACGAGCCAGGTTGGGCACCTGGCGCCGATGCAGGCCCCGGAGCTGGTCGCAGCCTTTCTGGCCGGCGAAAGCAGGGATGAATGACCACGGGTATCTTCGCCTTTGCCCCGCGCCCACTTTGTTGCTAAAGCGAGCCAAATTTACAGAGGATTGGCGTCTGCTTGGGCAGCGCCGCGAAGCACACGCATGAAAGGGAAGTCATGAGCGAGACCGAAGCCGCGCAATTAACCGGCAGTATGTTTTTGTTTGAGAAGCCGGAGTTGTTGAGCGCTGACGCCCATGGCCAGCTTGGGATTTCGCGGCCGAACGAACCCCACGCCTTTTGCGCCAAAGCGAAAGCGATACCGATTACGGTCACGGAAATTCCTGCAGCGATGAAGGACTATCCGGTCATTTTCATGTCCCAGGAAAAACCAATCCCTTTGGCGGTGGTCGCCCTCGGGGATGAAACCAATCTCTTTGTGGATGAAAAAGGCGAGTGGGAAGCGAACCGGTACATTCCGGGGTATATTCGCCGGTATCCGTTCGGGTTGGCCAACGAGACCTCGGGCGATCGTATGGCGATTGTGATTGACCGCGCCTTTGAGGGGCTAGAGCCTGGCGGGAATATCGCGCTTTTCGAGAATGGCGAACTTTCTGACGCTTCCCAGCAGGCAATCGAATTCTGCAAAACGTTTGAGCGAGATCGCAAAACGACAGACGAGTTTGGCGAACACTTAAAGCGCTTCGACCTAATCGCCGGTCAGACTGCTCAGTATACGCCGACAGGTTCTACAGAGCAGCAGCCTTTCGCTCAGTATTTTGGTGTAGATGAAAAAAAGCTCAATGAGCTGACAGACGATCAGGTGCTTGAGTTGCGAAAAATGGGTATGCTGCCCATTCTATACGCAATGGTTATGTCGATGGGGAATTGGCGAAGCCTATTGAGCCGTCGGGCTGTCCGTTTCGGCTTGTCGGAAGATCAGGTCGCGGCGCAAAACCCGGTGGTGAATTAACGCGAAGGTCCAACCGCACGAATATGGGCCGCGTCACATTTTGTTGAGGCGCGGCTTTTTTCGTGCAGTTTGCTTTGGCGCACGCACGCATAACACATAAAAGGTCGCGATGGTTCGGTTCTTATCGCTATTCTTTCTTGCGCTCTCTGCATGCGCCGTGTGGGCGGACGCTCACGCGCAGACGGTGATAGAAACGGATCTGGTACGCACTGAGATCCTGCCGGAAAAAACTGGTGTCGCCCCTGGCGGAGCGTTGTGGTTCGCCGTTCAGCAGACGATTGAGCCGGATTGGCACGTTTTCTGGATAAATCCGGGCGCCGCCGGGTTGCCGCTGGAGCTTGCCTGGTCACTGCCGGAAGGCTTCGAGACTGGGGATATCTTATTCCCTGTACCGAAGAAAATTCCCGTTGGCCCATTGGCGAGTTTTGCATATGAGGGTGCGCCGGTCTTTTTGACAGAGTTACGCGCGCCTGCGGATGCGGTTATTGGCGATGTGATCACCACGACGATCAAGGCGAGCTGGCAAGTATGCGCCGATGTTTGCATCCCGCAGGATGGCGAGTTCTCGTTTGATATTGAAATCGTCGCTGAACTAGCGCCGATCTTAAAAAATGAGATTTTATTTTCGACGGCGCGGACTGCAATACCGCCGGCACATGACAAGATTGGGCGGCTTTCGGCCAGCGACGGCGAGTTGTTTCTCTCGCTCCCCGGGTTGGCGGGGTTAATTGACACCGATCCATTTTTCTTCCCGTCCATTCAAGGAACAACGGATCCAGCGGCCCCGCAATCTGCAGAGACTGACGGAGATGTACTGCGCTTACGGATGAAACCGGGCGGAACAATTCCAGACATCGAAAACCAGGTCAGTGGTATTCTTGGTTACACTGATCGGCTGGGACGTCGTTCAGGCATTATTGTCGCCGCTGACGTTGATCAGTCCATTGAAGACGGGCTGGCTCTCCAAGCAGTCAATTCCGTGTCTTCTTCGCCCAGACAGGCGATCCCATTAAGTGCGTTGTTGGTATTCGCATTTTTGGGCGGCGTGCTGTTGAACATTATGCCGTGCGTTTTTCCAATCATCTTTGTGAAAGCCGCGTCTTTGATGAGCGCCGGTTCGGCCGATCATGGCCGCACACGCATGCACGGCGCGGTCTACAGTCTTGGCGTCATTGGGTCTTTTCTGGCGTTGGGCGGTCTCCTTTTGGCTTTGCGGGCCGGCGGCGAACAACTTGGTTGGGGTTTTCATCTCCAATCTCCCGTCGTCGTGGCGTTGTCGGCCTATGTATTGTTTCTTGTCGGGCTCAATCTCGCCGGTGTTTTCGATATCGGTGAGAGCTTGCAGGGCGTCGGCGGGGCCGCCGCGGACACACCCGGGCTGGCAGGCTCGTTTTTTACCGGGGTCCTTGCCGTTGCCGTTGCGGCGCCTTGTATTGGCCCTTTCCTCAGCGCGCCCATGGGAGCGGCGCTTTTGCTGCCGGGCTCCTACGGCTTACTGATTTTCGCGTTGATGGGCGCGGGGCTCGCTGCGCCTTATCTGTTGTTGTCTTTAGCGCCGGTCCTGGGTCGAATATTGCCGAAACCGGGCCCGTGGATGGTTTGGTTCAAACAGGTGCTGGCGTTCCCCGTATTCGCCGCGGCGGCATACTTTGTCTGGATCCTCTCGCGGCAATCGGCCTCGATAGGCTTCGCCCTGGTGTTGGGCGGTCTTGTCTTACTGGCGCTTGCCGCCTGGCTGTTTCAGCGCAGCAAAAGCCCGGGCGTTGGGGCTATCGCGCTACGCGCGGTGTCCGCTGCTGTCGCCCTCGCCGCTGTAGCGCCGTTGTTTCGGCTTGAACCGGCGACAGCGACCGTATCGAATGTCGTTTCCTACGGAGCGATGGATGCAATTCCTTACGACAAAGCAGAGCTGGCGCGTTTGCGTGCAGGCGGCCAATCCGTATTCCTGGACTTCACCGCGGCCTGGTGCGTGACCTGCCAGTTCGATCGATTAACCATATTCTCCGATGACGCGGTAGCGCGTGCTTTTCAGGCCAACGAAGTACAGTTCATGGTGGCCGACTGGACAGTGCGCGATCCGGCTATTACTGCCGCGCTGGAGGAATTCGGCGCCAGCGGCGTTCCTTTCTACGTGCTTTATCGCGGCGACGCAGAGCCAATCGTCTTTTCAATTCCGCTTACGAAATCGGTCGTGCTTGACGCCGTCTCCGGTTGAACGGCGCGAGATCCATGTCTTATCCGGTTACTGGGCTTCTGCGAGGGTTGTTGGCGACGCGGTCCGGTCTTTTGCCATGGCGGCGTCCTTCGCCATTTCGTTGGCTTTGACGCCAAAAATCACCGAAACCGATGCGATCGCGAGGCAAGAGAATGAGATCCGGCGAAAATGGCGGAAAAGAGTTTTCTTGGACATCTCGGGAGCCTAGGACCCGCGCCTTAATTCCGATTGAGAAATTTCGATAAAATCGATAGGGATGCGCCGCTGATCGTCATTGAGGAGCGCCCGCCATCATCATGTCTGATCTTCCCAATACGCCTTCGTGGAATGCGCTGAAAGCTGAATCCGATCGATTGGCGACAGTGAGAGTTCGTGATTTGTTTGCGGACAATGAAGAACGCTTTGCGGACTACTCCATGGAGGCGGCTGGGCTCCTGCTCGATTATTCAAAAAATAAAATTGATGAGCGCGCATTCTCCGCCTTGCTGGCATTGGCCGAGGAGGTGGATATTGAGGGTGCGCGACGGCGCATGTTCGCGGGAGAACGGATCAACACAACTGAACGGCGAGCGGTATTGCATGTGGCGCTCCGTGATTTCGCCATGCGCGCCTACCATGTCGACGACGAGAACGTATCCGCGCTCGTTCAGGCGGAGCTCGACAGGATCAAGCACTTTGTAAAGTCCGTACACGAAGGAACCCTAACTGGTCACACTGGCGCGCGCCTCAATACAGTCGTCAATATTGGCATCGGCGGCTCCGATCTTGGCCCGAAGATGGCGGTAACGGCGTTGAAGCCATACTGGGCGGACGGCCGTTCTACGCATTTTGTATCGAACGTGGACGGTCAGCACCTCGCTGGCGTGCTCGATCAGGTCGATCCAGCCCGCACCTTATTTGTCATTGCGTCTAAGACGTTCACCACTCAGGAAACGATGACAAACGCCCGCTCAGCGCGCGAATGGCTGGTCGCCCATGCAGGAGGTGAAGATGCTGTCGCAAAACACTTCGTCGCCTTATCCACAAACGAACAGGCGGTGACGGCGTTTGGAATTGCGCCAGAGAATATGTTCCGATTTTGGGACTGGGTGGGGGGGCGTTACTCGATGTGGTCCGCTATTGGTCTGTCGATAGCGCTGCAAGTCGGTTACGAGAATTTCGAAAAGCTCTTGCGCGGCGCTCACGCCATGGATGAGCATTTTCGATCTGCGCCGCTTGGGGAAAATACGCCAGTTTTGCTCGCGCTGATTGGCGTTTGGAACCAGAATTTATTAGGCGCGTGCGCCCATGCAGTCCTTCCCTACGATGAACATTTGGCGCTTTTTCCGGCGCATCTCCAGCAAGTCGTAATGGAATCGAACGGCAAATCCCGATTGCTCAGTGGCGCGCCTACAGAATGTTCAACCGGCCCGATCCTTTTTGGCGAGCCCGGCACTAACGGACAGCATGCGTTCTACCAGTTGATTCACCAGGGAACAGACCTCATTTCTGCTGACTTTATCGCGCCGGCTTTGAGCCAGGCGCCGTTGGGCGACCATCATGAGAAACTCCTGGCGAATTTTTTAGCGCAAACGGAAGCATTAATGCTCGGACAGACGGAAGAGGAAGTACGCGAAGTGCTGGAGGCGGAACGCCGGCCCCAGGATGAGATTGACGCCTTGGCGGCGCACAAGATTTTCCCTGGCGACCGACCAACAAACGCGATCCTCTTTGAAAAACTAACGCCCGAGATATTGGGCGCGCTGGTAGCCCTCTATGAACACAAAGTATTCTGTCAAGGCGTATTATGGGGTGTGAATTCGTTCGACCAATGGGGCGTTGAATTGGGTAAGACCCTAGCGAAGACAATTCTGCCCGAGATTGCGCCACTCAAGAATGCGGTCGCGCCTGCAACCCGTCATGATTCCTCGACAAATGGCCTTATCAATTGGATAAATAGCGTACGTGCTGGTTCAGGCGTTGCAGAAGAGGATGAGACGACTTCATGACCAAGACAAATTTACCCATGTGGGTCGTTTACATGCTCGCGATCGGAGCAATGGCGCCGGTCGCTGCGGAACCTTACGCGCGCGTCGATACGACGATGGGTGAATTTATTGTTGAGCTATATCCCAGTGATGCGCCGGAAACCGTTGCAAATTTTATGCAGTATACAAATGGCGGACATTATGACCGCACGCTCATTCATCGCGTGGTGCATGGATATGTAGTGCAGGGCGGTGGTTACTCAATTTATTTTAATGAGCGGCCTGTGCGCGATCCTGTTTCATATGAGGGAGATAACGGACGTAAAAATATTCGTGGTACGCTCGCTATGGCGCGCGGTAAGAGTCAGGACAGCGCCCAAGCGCAATGGTATATCAATCTGAGCGATAACGAAGACTTGGACCACAAAGTCATCGATGATCTGCCTCTCTATGGATATACGGTCTTTGGTGCGGTCATATCCGGTATGGATGTGGTCGATGCAATAGGCGCTGTTCCAACGGGCCCGGGCGGGCCATTTGAAAGCGAGGCCCCTGTCGAGAAGGTTGTCATTAATAGTGTGGACATAATAGATGATGCGCTTGAGTTGTCCGGCGCTGATTAGTCTGCCTGCAATCCATTCCAATAGCTCGTATCAACGCCTCTGATCAAAAGCCACAACATCAAGCTGAAATAAGCGACGGCATTTGCGATCGCATAAGCCGGGAACATCAAGTCTGACAAGCCGGGCGCCAGATAGATGGCGGACGCGCCGATACACGCGCCGAGCGACGCCAATAAGCCGTAACCGGAAATGACGCGGGGGATCATGCGGCCGTGGAAGAACAGGGCATAGCCGATGGCGGCGCCCACCGACGCCGTGATTAAGCCCCAATGGAAGGTGTCAAAATTGAGTGCGCTAACTTGTTCGGCCGCCGCTGACAGATCTTCTTTCGGCATAGCGTCGCCAGGCGCGTTCCCTAAGGTCGTTTTCATGGTCGAGAATTTGTAAGCGCCAAAAGCGGCAAATCCTGCTGGCAGAGCGCGTAACGCGCCGCCGACAATGGCGAGCCCGGCATGGATTGGTTTCAACAGAACGATAAAGCCGGTTGCGGTGGCGAGCGTCGCGGCGATTTCAACAATGCCAAATCGGATTTCATGATCCAGTCGCTCAGCAAACTGTCCAGATCCAAGCTCGGCTGCTTCTGCCAGGGAAATGACCCCGCTTCCGTTGGCTTCAAAAGCCGCGATGGCGAAGGCCGCCAACATGCTCAGTCCGATCGCACGCGCTAACCAGTTTGTCGATTGAGAATTTCTGTACGCCGCCATCGTCGCCTCTCTTTTCGATTTCATACCACGAAAAAAGTTCGCCAATATGCGGTTTGACCCGGCAGGCCCTCGAACTGTCGTTCCAGTTGCCCGGACCCCCGCCATCGGTTACGACCCATCGGCGATGGCGAAAAAAGACAAGATTCGAAAACCGAAGGCGCATACGCCCCGTGGGTTCAGGGACCGACGCGGTGACGAATTGATTCGCGAACGAGACATGTTGGCGCGGGTCAGTAAGGTTTATGAGGCGCATGGGTTTGAACCATTAGATACGCCTGCTTTCGAATTTACTGATGCGCTCGGCAAGTTTCTTCCGGATGTCGACCGGCCCAATGCAGGGGTCTTTTCCCTGCAGGACGACGATGAGCAGTGGATGAGCTTGCGCTATGATCTGACGGCGCCGCTTGCCCGGTTTGTCGCTGAAAATTATGACGCGCTCCCCAAACCCTATCGACGGTATCAGTTGGGCTCGGTATGGCGCAACGAAAAACCCGGACCCGGACGTTTTCGTCAATTCACACAATGTGACGCCGATACGATTGGCGCGCCGTCGCCCCACGCGGATGTGGAGAGTTGCATATTGATGGCGGCGGCCGTGGAGGCGGCAGGCGTCAAGCCGGGTGAGTACATCGTTCGCATTAATGACCGGAATGTGTTGACCGGTTTGCTTGAAACACTTGAGATCGCCGGCGCTGAGGATGCGGAAAAACGTTTGAGCGTCATGCGGGCGATGGACAAACTCGATCGTCTGGGGGACAGCGGCGTACGCGCGTTGCTCGGAAAAGGTCGAAAAGATTCCTCCGGAGACTACACCGCAGGCGCGGGCCTGAGAGACGATCAAATTGAGCGAGTTATGGCTTTCATGGGCGCCGCGTCAGAAACGAATGCCGTCACATGCGATAAACTGGCGAATTTAATCGGCGAAAGCGAGGCGGGTCGCAAAGGCGTTGAGACACTCGCGGCAATGGCTGGCCAACTTGCCGCGTTGGGCTATAAAGAAGATCGTATACGTATTGATTTATCAGTTATTCGGGGCCTTGAATATTATACCGGGCCGGTATTCGAGGCGGAACTGACCTATGATGTGAAAGATACAAAAGGGCGCCCGGTTCAGATTGGTTCGATTGCCTCGGGCGGTCGTTATGATGATCTCGTCAAACGGTTCAAAGGCGTTGAAGTCCCCGCAGTTGGGGTTTCGTTGGGCGTGTCCCGGCTGTTGGCGGCTTTGGAATTATCAGGCGCTGAGAGTGCTGCGCCAGGCCCGGTGGTTATATTGGCGATGGATGCTGACCAAATGGCGCGCTATCAGGCGATGGCGGAAGAGTTGCGAAAATCCGGCCTGACGGCGGAAGTATATCTAGGCGGTTCGGGTATGCGCGCCCAGATGAAATATGCGGACAAAAGAGGCGCGCCGGTTGTTATAATAGAGGGAGAAGATGAACGCGCGCGCGGTGAACTGACCATAAAAGATTTGGTGCTGGGTGCGGCGATGTCTAAGGACATTGAGGGTAATACGGAATGGCGCGAGGGCCGACCTGCGCAATTTTCAGTTGAACGAAAAGACCTTGTTGAGGCTGTAAAAAAAGTCCTTGCCGAACAGCCATAAGAAATCATGCAAATCGCATCAAAACGGCTGAGATTGTACCGACCGAAAATATTGTCGTTAGCGCGACTGCAGCAGCGATTTCAGACGTGTACCGCCCATATTGGCTCGCCATAATGAATGCGCCGACAGCTGTCGGCACGAACGTGAAAAGGGCGAGCGCGCCCAATGCGTTTGGATCGGATACGCCAAAAATTCCGGCGAATAGCAGGGCGATGGCGGGCATGGCGACGAGCTTGCCAATTGCGATGAGCCCGATCTTGCCAATGACCGACGCCATACTCGGAAACTGATGGGTCGCCAGAAATAATCCGAGCGAAAAAAGCGCAGTAGGTCCTGCCGCGCGGCCGAGAATCTCAAAGAAAGCCAGTATCGGCCCGGGTAACGTAGCGCCGATCGCTGAGACACCCATACCCAACGCGGCGGCGACAACCAAAGGATTGCGCAGGGGCCGAAGAAGCTGTTCGGAAATTTTCCCGCCGCCGGGCGCCATGAGCGCGGCGCCAAGTGCGATTACGACCGTTCCTTCCACCAGCATCAAAATGACAAATGGGCGAGCCCATCCGTCTACAGATAATGCGATTGGCAAGCCCAGGAAGACCGCGTTGCCAAAAACGGATGCAAAAGCGTGGGCGCCTGCTTCCGGACCAGACAGGTTAAACAATGCTTTTGACAGGGAATAGGCGACGGCGAGCACAATTCCGGCCGTGACGGCATAGGCGCCGGCGAACCCTGCATCCGCCAGGCCCGGGGGCGGCGTTGTCGCGGTGAGGCCAAATAGGGCCGCGGGCATTGCGAACTGAAATACAAATTTATTCAGCACCTGAGCGTCTGTCGCTGACAGTAAGGCGAAGCGACCAGCGGCCATGCCGGCGGCAATGATCGCGAAAACGGGGAGAGCGATAAAAAAAACCGGGGTCATAAGCGACCCCGATAGTCCAGTTCAACAAGAAAAGGAAAGTCGAACGGGCCGCGAAGGCCTGATCTCCCGGGGGCTGGGGGCGATGGTTAAAACCGGAAACTCCTGCCGCCGAACCCGTTCGACACCGCAAATATGGCTGGGGATTGGGGCGTCGGCAGGGATCAATTAAGGCAATATTAAGGATCATTTCCCCTCTGGGTTGCGCTTGGCGTAATGATTTTGGGCGATTTCTGATCGCTCTTGCCGTTGGCGCTGACGCGCGCAACAATGGAAACATATGCAGAGCCTTACCAAGACGCCGCCTGTCCGCCGGCAACCTGAATTGGTGGCGTTCACGCGCCCTGAATTGACTAGGATTTTAGGTGTTTACGGCCAGTTTGTGGCGGCTGGCGATTGGCGTGACTACGCCATTGATTCCTTAAGTGAATGCGCCGTTTTCAGTATTTTTCGCCGGGCCTCGGAAATGCCGCTCTATCGGATCGAAAAGCACCCCAAACTCGCGCGGCGACAGGGCGCCTGGCGGGTGGTGGCCATGAATGGCGCTATTTTGCGTCGCGGCCACGATCTAGCGCAGGTCCTTCGCGTTTTTGATCGTCAACGCCTGAAGCTCGCAAAGTAAGATGCGCCGGTAAAGATCGGAGCGCCCCAGCCCACACGTGTCCTGCGAACACCGCGTTCGTTTAAGCGTTCGCTTCTGCCGCTGGCGTTTTCGCGCTGTCGAGGCATACGGCAAGTGTCTCTGAAAAGACATGTCGTTGAGCATGACTACCGCCGACACGGTGCAGAATATCCATGATGGGCGCCAGATGATGAGCTGCAGATTCCCGGTCATCGCGCGCGAATGAAAACAGGCCATGGGCCGCCGGCAGACAGACATCCGACCAAACGCCGCCGTCGCATTCAGCCTTGCTGGTCAGAGAGCGGAGCATCGCGTCCGCTGCGTCTCCTTCGCTCGCGCGGGCAAGCGCGTAAAGATAGTGCAGGTCATGAAAGGGAAAATAATGCTCCCCGGCGCGAGATTTGGCCTGTTCGACGACCGGCCCCCACCGATCGCCCACGTCAACGCCGCGTAACTCAAGGCGCCACAACATGGAAACAGCGCCGATTTGTTCTTGCGGGAATTCCGGCCACTCGCCCCACAGCCTCGTGTCGAAAATTTCAAGCGCCTCGTCTTCCCGCCCGAGCGCTAACTTGAAGAGCGCCGCGTGCCACCAATTATGGTCCCGAATAAAGACGCCTTTGCCATCCCAAGTATGGGCGCAATGATCGAGCCAGCGCGCGCCCTCGCTGGCGCGCCCTTCGGTTTCCATAACATGGGCGACTGCGTGATGGGCCCAGGCGTCGTCCAGGGCGATTTCTGCAGCGCGCATGCCTTCTTCCTCAGCTTCGCGGAGGCGGTGGTTTTGTTCCAAAGCGAACGCCAATAATCCGTGGGCGTAGGGCCTGCCCTCATGGGCGATGACCGCGCGCTCCCCAAGCCGCAGCAAAGCCGATTGATCGCCCAGATTGAAGGCGTGATACTGCGCCCACTTAAGCGCGCATAAATCTGCTGGCCAACGCACGGTTAATTCGTCGAGTATCGACATCGCGCCGGCAAAATCCCGCGCCGCCCAGCGCTGCACGGCCGCGATGAAGAGTTGTTCGCGCTCATGAACGCCCGCGCGGTTCTCCAGGCGTTGAAGATAGGGTTCGGCCGCCGCCCAACCTTCTGCGCCCTCAAACGCGAGATGAAGGGCCGCCGCGTGGGCGGTCAGAAGCGGCGCGCTTTCCATCGCGTCAGCGACTGAAAACAAATCGCGGATTGTCGAACCATAAGACAGAAACGCCGTTACATAGGCGTCATAGCCGGCAGCTGCCTGATGGTCGGCTCCGGTGATCGGGAGCCCAGAAAAATCTTGTGCAGTCATGAAGCAAGCCTAATGAGCTTGTATATCGAAATGCAAATCGCAATTGCGGGAGGGCTATCGTGATGTGCCGCTCACGAAAAGAAAAAGCCTCCGCATTCTAAGTGAATACGGAGGCGCAGTATGGTATCCGCAGTGCGGTTTAGTCGCGCATAAAGCCGAGTATGTTCAGGATGTGCACAAACAGTGTCGCAAACGATCCATAAAGCATGAAGGCGCCAAAGATCGCTGTGCGGTCATTTGCGCCGCCGCCCTCACGGTAGAATGACTTGATCGCCTGCGTCTCGTAAGCTGTAACCGCTGAAAACACGAGTACGACAAGGCATGACGTGATCAGGCTAGCCATCCCGCTCTGGAAAAAGAGGGCGTTCACAACGATGGCGATCAGGAGGCCAATCGCCGCCATAAACAAAAAGTTCGCCCAACCGGAAAGGTCTCGCTTCGTTGTGTAGCCAAAGAGGCTGGTCGCGCCGAAAACCGATGCGGTGATGAAAAAGGCTTTATAGATTTCTGAGGCCGCACCTGCGCTTTGGAAAGCGTAGAGCATCGGTGCGATGAGCGCGCCCCAGAGCGCTGCATAAAGCCAAAACATGGCGTGTGCAGCCGGTTTTGACCCGGAGAAAATGACACGCGGGGCAATGAAGCCCATGCCAATCAGGCCGGCGAAAAGCACCCATTTGAGCGGTCCGCCGGCGATCGTCGCCATCAGCGCCGGGTTGCTGGCCATAAGCATGGCGAACACGCCGGTCGCGGCCACGCCGAGCCCCATGTAATTATAGACGCCTAGCATGTACTGGCGCAGACCTTCGTCTATGGCGACGCCGCGCGTACCGGCGACGGCGCCGAAATTTCTATTGCTGTCGTTCATGTCGAGAACAGTTCCCTTGTTGCCGCAAATGAGACCACCCTGGTCACGTGCGATATCGCAACCAGAAGTTTCATCTTTGTAGATATCGGGTCGCAAGCCCTGCAATCAAGGGCTTTTTGACGGAATTGGGCGGCTTTTTCCAGGCAAAAGGCGGCAGCTCATGCACGGGATTCCGCCGGTTTTTGCCCCATTGTCTCGAAATAGGCCGCTTTGTGGGCGTCAAGCATCGCTTCGAGAGAATATCGCGCGCTCGCTCGATCCCGATTTGCGGCCCCGATTTTGGACCGAAGGGCTCTATCGGCTGCAAGGCCGCGGATTGAGCAGGTCATCGCCGCCTCGTCTTCGGCTGCATGAATAAACTTTCGATTTTCCCTGGCGACCGTGGATTTGACATCGCCGACGTCGCTGGCGACCACCGGCAGTCCGGCGGCCATCGCCTCGATCAAGCTAATCGGCATTTGCTCGGTATCTGATGGAAGGCAAAACAGGTCCATCTTGCCAAGGTAAGGCGCCACATCGTCCTGCGCGCCGGCAAACTGGATAGCGTCGGCGGCTGGGCTGGCGCTAGCCTCGCGCTCCAGCACCGCACGCAATGGTCCGTCGCCGACGATCAATAAGCGGGCATCGTTTTGGCGCCTTACGCTGGCGAAAATACGAATGAGCCGATCAATGCGCTTTTCTCTGCGCAAGGCGCCGACAAAGCCGACTGTAAATGGCCGGTTGGGCCATGGCGCGATCGACGAGAAGTGATGAAACGGAACGCCATTAGGAATAACACGGACACGGTCCACTGGCGCTCCCCAGGCGGATTGGAAAAGGTCGCCAAGGTCTTTTGAGGGAGCGATGAATGTTGTCTTGGATTTTTGCCGCCAGTTGGCAAAGAGAACCCGTCGGGTCAAATCGCGTGATATCTTCCGCTTGCGAATTGTTTCAATTGGCCCAAAGCCGTCTTCAAAGTGCACTTGCGGGCGTGCGACCCGCCCACGGTTTGCCAAGCGCCATTCAATTGTTCCCCAATTGGAGGTAAGCAACAGGTCCGCACTTTCCTCGATCAGTACTTTTCGGAAGGTATTGATGTTTGCGAGAGAGGTCCCGCTGGTTTTCGTGACCGGTAAATGTAATGGCCTCCAATCGATGGTGTCACCGAGCAATGCGGCCGCCGCGTAGTCACCGTCCATCGCTGTCACAATGTGCTCTATATTGTCGCCGAGATATGGCGCCAGGTTCGCAAACCGGCGTTGCGGTCCGCCAACCGCAAAAGTGGAAAACACCCAATGGAATTTCACGGAGCCGCCTGATTTATCTCGATTGCTTTGCGGTGGAATTCCTTCTCATTCTCGCAAGGTCGCCAATTCAATACTTTTTTCTCCGTTTGCGTATCAAATGTCGCCGCCATACCGCGCGATTTCAGATCGCGCCATGACGGTGACAAATTATCTTTTCTGCCGGCGATCGTCTTGGCGGCGTATTTCGCTGACTCCGTCGCAAAGAGGCGCCATGTACTCGTTGGATGAAATTGCAGCGGGCGCGCGGTGGCTTTGCGCAATGCCAGCATATATTGTCTCGCCGTCCAGCGAATATCTCCAACCAGATTGAAGGCGTGACCCGCTACGTCATTTAAAGGTACGTTGAGCGCGGCAATAATTGCTGCTGCAACATCCTCCACGAGGACAAATGGCAACGGGTTTTTGCCCTGACTCCAACCGGAGCAGTGAGTTTCGTTTTCAAAGGCGCCTAGCGCGGAGTGGAAGGGATCGCCGCCATCGCCAACCACGATAGCGGGCCGCAAGATGAGTGTAGGCGGACCATCTGTTTTTGCCAACGCGTTTTCGGTGAGGATTTTCGCCCGTGCGTAATCGCCTCTCCTTTCCGGAAGAGGATCAGGCGTTGTCCCTGATGTGATGGTATCGGCCGGATCGCCAAGATAAAGAGCGGCTGAGGAGCTTATGTGAATTAATCGTTCCACGCCCGTCTCGTGCGCCATACGCTTTGCGTTTAGCGCGCCATTGACCATCGTTGACGCAATTTCGTCGCGCGCGCCGCCGCCTCCATGGGCGAGGTTAATTACTTTCGGCGCTGTCCTGATAACCTTTCCGACGGCTTTTTCGTCCGTGATCGAGCCTTCAAAGACACCGATCCCCTCGCCATGATAAATCGTCGGCAGATTCGCAGCGTTGCGCGCAAATACCGCGACGCGTACGCCTTGTGCGCGAAGTTGTTTGACGAGATGCCGGCCGATGAAACCGGTTCCGCCAAGAACGGCGACATCGTATGCAGCGCCGGAATCTGGCTTTGTCGGTGTTCGCGCGGGTGCTGTTGGTTCTGGTGTTTGATGCGCCGCCGCCTCGCAAATACCGACTAAACGCATAGCGTTCTCAACGCGTTGAGCCGGTTCAGCATTCTCATTATCGTAGAAACTGTCGATGGCGTTTTGCATCGAACGGGAAAATCCGTCCGCTGGCGGTGTCAATCGGAGGATTTCACCAGCAAATGCTCCGACGCCTGCAAGCCCGTCACGGAAGTGCTGTACGCTTGCGCTGAAATTTCGCCGAGGAAAATCAAGCTGTGGGATTTCTGCATACGGACGACCAATGGTCACAGTATTTTCGAGAATATCGACATCGATGACGCCATCATCACAATGGAGGGCAAGCGCCCATGAGGGAAATCGCGCGCCAAGCTTTATCATCAGGTGCGCGAAAGCTTTTGAGCCAGTGAGCTGGAATGACCATTCGGTATAGAGAGGGGTTGTAAGCCTGTAGTCGTGCGATCGAATGGGGACCGCTTGATGTTCTGTAATGCCGCTTAGCAACATGTCAATTTGCGACAGCGGATGCACAGCTTGTTCAAGAAGGAGGTTGCGCGGATTATTGAACATCCAATGGCCGAATTGTCGCGCCGTAAGCTGGCGAAGCGGCATGGCGTAACGCACCTCTACGGATCGCAACGGGCCGACTGTTCCCTCTGCAAGGATTCTGCGTGCGCGTATAAACCCGGGATGGTGGACAAAATTGTGATTGACTGCGAGGCGGGCGCGCCCTTGCGTGGCGGCTTCACGTAATTCTCGGCATTCATCCGTAGACGGGGCCATGGGTTTTTCCAAGAGCACAGGGATGCCCTCACGCAGAAATGGCTTGGCGGTCGCCCCGTGGTCGGACGGCGGGGTCATGACATGCGCCGCGTCCGGGCGATGGCTGGAAAGCAATGCGCCCACACTTTCGAATGCTTGAGCGCCCCCGAGCATATCCGCACGAGCTTGCGCTTTAGAGCGATCGACATCGACGATATACGCGATCCGCACATCCTTGCGTCGCTTAAGTGCTTTGATGTGGGCGTCCGCGATAAAACCGGCGCCGACAAGCGCAATATTCCTGGTCATGACGAGGCCCGTATAACGAAAAAGCCTTAAGACCGAATTGTGTTGTTCCCCGCCGGAGTTTGGCGCTGCTCAGGCGCGCAAATCCTTTGAGGATGAGAGGTTAATGTAAGAGGTGATGCTGCGCACTTGGGGCAAGACGCCAAGGACCTCGGCATGAAATGCTTTGTATGCGGCGAAGTCTGGCGCTTCCACCCGAAGGAGATACTCAACGGCGCCGGTTATATTGTGGCATTCTCGCACTTCCTTGGCGGCGGCCATTGCCTGTTCAAAGGCGTCGGCATCTTTCTTTAACTGGCCGGTAAGGCCCACCATCACGAATACCGTCACGGCGGCGCCGAGCTTGCCGCGATCCAGAACAGCGCGATAGCCTTTTATGACCCCTAATCTCTCCAGTTCCTGGACGCGTCGCAGACATGCGGACGCTGACAGCCCCACGCGTGCAGCCAGGTCCGTATTACTGATACGCCCATTTCGCTCCAGCTCATGCAATATTTTGAGGTTAAGGGCGTCGATTTCCGTCAATTCTTGCTCCGATGCGATAATTCCCGGTCAATTCGCAAAGTTTTCGCGGGTGACTCCGCGGATTGTTGCAGAAAATAGCAAATTGGGAGGTTTCGGCAATGGCAGTGCAACCGCTGGCCGATCACGACACTTTGCCGGATCGCGGGTTTCCCGCCGTCTTCAAGCGGGAAAAAGGCGAATTGTCTGATGTCATGGAGCGCATTCGTACGCGGGCGATGGAGCCGCCCCGGCTCATTTTGACAGGCGTCGTGCGCGCGCATCTCGACTATGCTGCGCGGTTATATCATGAAACAGGCGAAAGGCGCGCGCGAGATACGTCAGATGTCGGCACGGGCGCAACGCCGCTTGTGACGCATCTGAAAAATCGCTGTGACGAGTCGCAATCCAAATTGCTTTAACGTTATGCGGACTTGCGAAATCGCACGGCGAAAAAGCCATCCATTCCGCCGCTCCTGGCGAAATGGCTTGGGAGTGTTCTGAGATCTCCGTCGCGCGTGATCGCCTCGCTGCTCAATCCTACCTCTTTTGGATCGATCGGCTCACGGATGAAATTTTGATGGCGTTGCAATGCCGCGCTCGCCTGTAATTCGCCCTCTTCGCGCTGAAGGGAGCAAACACAATAGATAAGCAATCCGCCGGGTTTCAAGAAGGTTACAGCGTGATCAATCATCTGTTGCTGCAAGGATTGTAAACCTGCGATATCGTCTGGCGTCTTTGTCCAGGGAATGTCTGGATGACGGCGGATCGTGCCTGTCGCTGAACAAGAGGCGTCGAGAAGAATTGCATCGGCTTTTGATTTTGGAACCCACATTAGAACGTCTTCGTTGACGATCTCAGCCTTCAACTTTGTTCGGTCTAGATTTTCCGCCACGCGGCGCAGGCGAAGCTCCGATTTGTCGACAGCTGTCACGCGCGCGCCGGCCGCGCAAAGTTGCATGGTTTTACCGCCTGGCGCTGCACATAAATCGTAAACGGATTTTCCGGCGATATCGCCAAGCAGCCGCGCAGGGAGCGCCGCCGCCATGTCCTGCACCCACCAATCGCCGGCGTCATATCCGCTGAGCGCTGTCACATCGCTGACATTTTTTAGACGAATTGACCCAGTGGGCGTCAATTCACCACCGAGGGCGTCAGCGAGGTTTCTCGCCGCATCTGGAGACTTTGGGGTCAGGTCGGTCGGTGGAATAGACTGGTGGGCGAGTGCGATCCCTTTAGCGCCCACCGGCCCGTAGCCGCGCTCCCAGGTTCGCCACAACCATCCGGGCGTTTCAGTTCTCGGCGGGAGTGTTGCAAATACCGCTGGGCCATTCTTGGCCACTTTTCTGGCGACGGCGTTAATGAGTTTCGCGTAGCCCTTTGCTTCGCTGTACTCGCCGGCAAGATCGACAGCGGTCGAAACAGCAGCGTGATCCGGCGTTTGCAAAACGAGGGATTGGGTCGCCGCGAGGCGCAGAATATCCATCACTTTCGCGGCTTTTCGCGGCAATGGCCGGTCGAGATAGGCGCCAAGGACGTGATCGACGCCGCCACGACGTCGCAGGCTTTCTGTGGCAAGCGCACGCGCGAAAGCGCGATCTGGCCCAATTAAAGCGTCAAAAGATCGACATTCGCTAAGCGCCTCGTCGAGGCTGCGCCCTTTTCGAATAAGCGACAGGATATCGAGCGCCGCACGCCGGGATTCTAATCCGGCGGGGGTGGCCGCACCCGTTTCAGGAGATGTGGAAGATGTTGGTTTCACAGCGCGCTGGTAAATCACGGTGCGCGCCAAAAGTCACGCGCGCGTGGGGGCGATCGCCCCGATTTGAAACAGCGCGTCGCGTCGCGCGGGGTTTTTCAAATCACGTAATGGGCCGTCGCGCCGTATGTTTGCGTTTACCAATTCTTGATCTCGTTAATCACGCGGCCCCGTTTTTGCTTAGGAGCAACGCGCATAGCGCGTTAACGCTAAGCGCACAGAAACTCTTAACGCGCTTGGTCTAATGCTTGGGTCTGATTTCGCGGGCAAGCCGGTTTATCAAAATGAAGCGTCGATACGGTATTCGAAAATTCTCAGGCAATCAGCTGGGTTCGGCTGCAGTCGAATTCGCGTTGATTGCGCCGATCTTTTTCGGCTTGATGTTCTCGATCCTCGAGGGCGGCTGGTATTTCTTTGTAAACTCCGCTGTCGAGCAGGCGAACGCCCGCGCCGCCCGACTGATCCGCACGGGCCAGGTTCAGGCGAACGATATATCGCGCGAAGACTTCTTTGACGAAATTTGCCAAATCGTCGACGCTTTTGGTGATTGCGATGACAAATTAACAGTGGACGTTTCGCGTTTTGCGAATTTTGCTGCGCTGTCAGCGGATCTCACTGATACGGTTTGCCGGGACGCTGACGATGATGCTGTTGACGCGTTGCCTTTTAACGCCGGCGCACAACGCGAAATAGTCCGCGTTCGTGTGTGCTTCCTCTATAAGCCTCTTAATCCGGGCATCGGACTCAATCTCGATCCGGCAGGCGATGGTCACCGAAAGATCATCTCCGTCAATATTTTTCGCAACGAACCCTACGAAGACTCATGATGAAGTTTCCGGTAGCCGTCCGCGCAACGCACATGTTCTCAATGCAGCTTCGAGCGTTTCACGCATCGACAAGCGGGCTTGCGGCGCTAGAATTTGCGCTAATTCTTCCCCTCTTGTTGACATTGTTTTTTGGTGTCGTGGAAGGATCGGACGCTCTATCGAAAAGCCGGAAGGTTGCGCTAGCGGTCAATACGCTCGCTGACTTAACGGCGCAAGAAACTGAAATCCTCGCGTCAGAAGCAGATGATCTGTTTGACGGGATTGAACAGATCATTGGAAACGGCGGCGACAGTGCAACGATCCGCCTTTTGAGCGTTGTCTTGAACGAAGACGATGATATCGTGGTCCATTGGAGCCGTGACAATAGCGGCGCTGAGCCCTATACACCAGGCTCCGCCTATAACGATTTGCCTAATAATGCGCTCCTTGATCCAAACGCATCGATCGTCGTGGCGGAAATCGAATTTGCCTACACGTCCAATCTGACACATTTGTTTGTGTCGTCGATCAATTTTGACCGCCAATCCACTCGCTGGCCGCGCCGGTCAACCCGCGTGCAGTTGTGCACGAGTCCCGGAAACTGCACCTCTTAAGAGATAGTGGCCTAATCAGCGCCCGCTTTTTGCGCATAGCTCCAGGCCAACATCGCCAACGGTTTGACCTGCGCGCCTAACTCGATCGCTTTGGGCGAGGACGCATTACCTTGCATGGCTCTCGCATAGACGCCCTGTGCGATCGAGCAGAGACGGAACATATTATAGGAGAGACAGAACTCTAGATCCGGCACGCCGTCGCGGCCCGTTCGTGCGCAATAGCGTGCAACCGTTGCGTCCACATCCGGAATGCCGAGATCATCAAGGTCCAATCCGGCGAGCCCGCCGCGAACCGATGGCGGGAAGTGCCAGGTCATCAGATAGTTGGTAAAATCAGCCAAAGGGTGACCGAGTGTGGAAAGTTCCCAGTCAAGGACAGCGATCGCTCTTGGTTCTGTGTCGTGCATAATGACATTATCGAACCTATAATCTCCGTGCACGATTGAAATCGCTTCATCCTGCGGAATAGCAGTGGGCAACCAGTCGATTAGCTTATCCATCTCAGCGATCGTATCGCTTTCAGCCGCCTTATATTGCTTCGACCAGCGGCCGATCTGTCGCTCGAAGTAATTTCCCGATTTACCGTAATCCTCAAGGCCGATCGCTTGATAATCGATCTTGTGCAGATCGGCGATGGTGTCGGTCAGCGCATCAAACAGGGCTTTTCGATCGGCCCGATCAACATTCGGCAGGCTGGCGTCCCAAAAAATCCGCCCTGGGACGAAATCCATTACAAAGAATGCCGTTCCAATGATGTTGTCGTCTTCGCACAGTATATAGGTTCTTGGCGCCGGATAGCCGACGGCATGCAACGCCGTCATGACGCGATATTCTCGGTCGACTGCATGCGCTGACGGCAGCAGTTTTCCAGGCGGCTTGCGGCGCAACACATATTGTTGTTCGGGTGTTGTGAGAAGATAGGTGGGATTGGACTGTCCACCCTTGAACTTTTTAACGGTCAGCGGTCCGGCAAATCCGTCGACATGAGTTTGCAGATAAGCCGTCAATGCGTCTTCATCGAATTTTAGATGATCCGGCGTTTCGTCGACGCCCGTGAAATCGGCGTTTGCATCTGACGACATGGGGCGCATTCCTCCAGGGTGTTTGATATTTTCTTATCGAATAACCGGCCGGTTCACAAAGCGACAACAGCAATATGCAGATGCGCGCGCCGATTGGGCGGTCTATTTCCTAAAAACCGTGTTGTGGAACTGGTTGAACGCTTCGACCACCGCGTCAGGCGCCTCGGTTTGCGGGTAGTGGCCAATCTCGGGGAGTAGTTTTGCGAAGGCGTGCGGAAAGGCAGTCGTGAAATGGTCAAACAAATGTGCGCCGGAGACCGGATCAGCGCCGCCATTGATTATACAAAAAGGGATCTGCGTATTTTCCATCGCGCCAACCCAGCGGCTGCGATATTTCTTTCGCTCAGGAATATAGGCAAGGAGTTTATGAAACAGGACTTGCCCGCCTTGTTCGGTGATCAACGCCCAGTGGCCGTTAATTTCACCATCGCTCGCTTTCGTTTCCGGACCAAAGACCTGGTCAAATCCTTTTCTCAGGCGCCGTTTATTCAGCATC
This sequence comes from Pseudomonadota bacterium, assembly GCA_039186325.1. GTDB lineage: Bacteria > Pseudomonadota > Alphaproteobacteria > Caulobacterales > Parvularculaceae > Hyphococcus. Next base: position 45,620 of record JBCDAD010000008.1, read on the forward strand.
AGACTGATCAGCGGTCCGAGCGGCGTGCGGCCCAGGATTTGGATCGGGCGTGCGCGATAGTGTTCTGGAAATAGCCCGCCATTCAAAAAACAAATCGACCGGATCGCAAAACTCAGGCAACGTTCATTGTGTCGCGCCATTAACTCCTGGGTGACGCTGACGCCATAGTCGTGGGCGAGGATATGCACTTCGCCGATGCCGATTTCGCTGAGCAAAGCCTCGTGAAAATCCGCCTGGGATAACAAGCTGTAAGCGATGTTACGCGGTTTGTCGGACAAGCCGAAGCCCAACATGTCGAGCGCCGCCAGATTGAATTGGTCGCCCAACGCGGTCCAGACGGCTGTCCAGTCCCAGGACGAGGTCGGAAATCCGTGAATAAGGAGAAGCCAGGGTTTTGATGGGTCGGGTTTCTCTGACGTCCAAAAGGCGAGGCGCAAA
>JBCDAD010000009.1:0-45349 GCA_039186325.1 Pseudomonadota bacterium
AGTCCGCTATCTTTATATGTTCCAGAACCCGAGTTCCGGCCGGGCGATCACCCGGATTATTCAGATGTAAAAATCGCGAAAGCTGGGGAGGTTGAAAAACCGCCGATTGACGTCAAGGCTGACGATATAAGACACCTGGCCTATCCCATCATTCGCGTTCTTAATCGTGATGGAGAGGCGCTAGGTCCGTGGGCGGAGTTATTGACCCCCGAGGAGCTGCGCACCGGTTTGCGGGATATGATGACCGTACGCAGTTTTGATGCGCGCATGCAAATGGCGCAGCGTCAAGGAAAAACAAGTTTCTATATGCAAGCCCTGGGCGAAGAAGCGGTCGCCTGTGCATTTCGCAAAGCGATGCAGAAAGGGGATATGAATTTTCCAACATACCGACAGCAGGGCTTGCTGATTGCGGACGGCTATCCGCTCGTCGACATGATGAATCAGATTTACTCAAATGCAGCCGATCCATTAAAAGGACGTCAGCTGCCAATCATGTACACCTCAAAAGAGCATGGGTTTTTCACGATATCCGGAAACCTTGCAACGCAGTTCATTCAGGCCGTCGGATGGGCGATGGGCTCAGCAATTTCTGGCGATACACGGATTGCAGCCGGCTGGATCGGCGACGGTTCAACAGCTGAATCCGATTTTCATTCCGCGCTTGTATTCGCATCGTGCTATCGTGCGCCCGTCGTCTTGAACATTGTCAATAACCAGTGGGCGATCTCTACCTTCCAAGGGATTGCACGGGGAAAAGCAGCAACATTTGCATCACGCGGTCTTGGCTTCGGCATACCGTCGCTGCGTGTCGACGGGAACGATTATCTGGCCGTGTACGCCGTCGCGAAATGGGCTGTTGACCGAGCGCGAGCCGGGTATGGCCCAACCCTTGTCGAGCACGTCACCTATCGCGCCGGAGCGCATTCAACGTCTGATGATCCGTCTGCTTACAGAGCGAAAGAAGAAAGCGACGCCTGGCCGCTCGGTGATCCGGTGGATCGTCTGAAAAATCATTTGATTTCGGCCGGCGAGTGGTCGGAGGAGCGGCACGTCCAGGCGAATGCTGAAATTGAGAGCGCTGTAATAGCGGCCCAAAAAGAAGCGGAGTCTTACGGGACGCTGCATGATGGCGATAAACCGCTTGTGCGCGATATGTTTGAGGATGTCTATGAAGTAACGCCGCCACATCTCATCAGACAACGACAACAGGCAGGGTACTGATATGGCGCGCATGACAATGATCCAGGCAATCCGTAGCGCCATGGACAATGCTATGGAACGCGATGAGAAAGTCGTCGTTTTCGGCGAAGATGTAGGCTATTTTGGGGGCGTGTTCCGATGCACCGAGGGGCTTCAGAAAAAATACGGAAACCATCGCTGCTTTGATTCTCCAATCAATGAGAGCGGTATTATCGGCGCGGCGATCGGCATGGCGGCTTACGGGATGCGACCATGCGTCGAGATACAATTCGCCGACTATATGTATCCTGGTTACGATCAGTTGACCCAGGAAGCGGCGCGCATTCGATACCGGTCAAATCATGACTTCACCGTACCAATGGTTGTCCGTATGCCGACTGGCGGTGGAATTTTTGGCGGTCAAACACATTCCCAAAGCCCGGAGGCGCTTTTCGCGCATGTATCTGGATTGAAAACGGTTATTCCATCGAACCCGTATGATGCGAAAGGCCTTCTCATTGCTTCCATAGAGGACAATGACCCAGTAATCTTTTTGGAACCTAAACGCCTATATAATGGCCCATTTGACGGACATCATGACCGACCTGTGACACCTTGGTCTAAACACGAATTTGGCGATGTGCCGGAGGACTATTACACTCTTCCCCTTGGCAAAGCCGCAGTCAGACGGACGGGTGAAGATGTTACCGTTCTCGCCTATGGAACTATGGTTTTTGTCGCCCAGGCGGCGGTCGAGGAGGCAGGCGTTGATGCAGAGATCATTGATTTGCGCACGATCATTCCGTTTGACCTGGAGACGATTGAAGCCTCAGTGAAAAAAACCGGCCGGTGCGTCGTTGTTCATGAGGCGACCCAGACTTGTGGGTTTGGCGCAGAACTGATGTCTCTTGTCCAGGAAAATTGTTTTTACCACCTCGAAGCGCCGATCATCCGAGTGACGGGATATGATACGCCTTATCCGCATGCGCATGAATGGGAATATTTCCCAGGACCGACGCGTGTGGCGGATGCGTACAAAACTGTGATGGAGGCCGCGTGAATGGGCGAGCATCTCATTAAATTGCCGGATGTCGGCGAAGGGGTTGCTGAGGCGGAACTTGTCGAGTGGCTCGTTGAAGACGGTCAGAATGTTCGTGAAGACGACGTTTTAGCGGCTGTCATGACAGATAAGGCGACGGTCGAGATACCTTCGCCGGTTGAAGGTAAGATTATTTGGCGGGGCGCGCAGATCGGGGAGATTGTCGCGGTTGGCGCGCCAATAATCCGCTTACAGGTTGATGGGCCCGGCAATATTTCTCCCGGCGCCGAGCCCGCTAAGCCTTCTGAACCTCAAACCGAAAATGTCGAGCCCCTTCAGGCGAACGGCGCCGCCGCGCCGGAAACGGGCGCCAAAGCCGCCACACCTTCGCCTGCGCACGCGCCAGTCAAGAAGACGCGTAGTGACGTCGCTGTGCGGAAGGAGGGCGAAAGCCCGCTTGCCTCGCCGGCCGTCCGCCGACGTGCGCTTGATGGCGGCGTCGACTTGCGCCGCGTACCCGGATCCGGTCCAGCTGGCCGGATAATGCATGACGATCTTGACGATTGGTTTGAAAGCGGCGGCGTCGCCGATCACCGGGGCTTACAAGCCGATTTGTCGGTATCTGAGGCACCCGTCATTGGCCTGCGCCGTAAGATTGCCGAACAAATGCGCGCTGCCCATGAACGCATCGTTCCCATTACCTATGTGGATGAGGTGGACGTAACGGCGCTGGAAGATGCGCGCCGAGAATTAAATAATACGCGTAAGGAGAACCGGCCTAAACTGACGATCCTGCCTTTTATCATGCGCGCGTTGGTCAAAGCCATTGGCGATCACCCACACATGAACGCCATATTTGACGATGAAGCTGGCGTTATTCGCCGTCATGGCGGCGTCCACATAGGCGTTGCAGCGCAGACACCCAACGGATTGATGGTGCCGGTTGTGCGGCATTGCGAGGCACGTGATATTTGGGCGTGTGCGGACGAGGTGGCGCGCCTTTCGGAGGCGGCCAAATCAGGCAAGGCGAGCCGCGATGAGTTATCGGGTTCGACAATTACGATCACTTCGCTTGGCGCTCTGGGCGGAATTGTGACAACGCCGGTAATCAATTATCCGGAGGTTGCGATTATTGGCGTCAATAAAATGCAAGTGAAGCCAGTTTGGGATGGCGCGGAATTTCGGCCGCGCAAAGTCATGAATTTGTCATCCAGTTTCGATCACCGCGTGATAGATGGATGGGACGCCGCCGTTTTTGTACAACGCATAAAGCAATTACTTGAAACGCCGGCGATGATATTTGTAACGGACTGACATCTTATGGCGAAACACAGTTGCAAGCTATTGATCATCGGCGCCGGGCCCGGCGGATATGTCGCCGCTATTCGTGCGGGCCAACTCGGTGTTGACACAATAATTGTCGAGGCGGCCGCTCATGGCGGGACATGTCTGAATGTGGGATGTATTCCGTCAAAAGCCATTATCCACGCCGCAGACGAATTTGAAAAGGCGCGAATTTTTTCGGATACTTCCGCTATTGGTATTTCTACTGCTCCACCGAAGATCGACCTACAAAAAACCGTTGATTGGAAAGATGGCATCGTCAAGCGCCTGACAGGCGGCGTCGGCATGCTTTTGAAAAAAAATAAAGTTCGCACCATGACAGGGTGGGCGCGATTTCTCGATGGGAAAACAGTGCTGGTTGAGACATCGACAGGCGCGGAAACTGTGAACGCGGAAAACGTGCTTATCGCGACCGGATCGGAAAGTGTCGAACTTCCATTTTTGCCTTTTGGAAAAAGTGTGTTGTCGTCCACTGATGCGCTTAGTTTGTCGTCCGTCCCGAAATCCCTCGTTGTTGTCGGGGCGGGCTATATCGGCCTCGAACTTGGCCTTGCGTTTGCGAAACTTGGATCAAAAGTCACGGTCGTAGAAGCGGCCGAGCAGATTCTGCCTCTTTACGACAAAGAATTGACACGCCCTGTTGCAAAAAAGATGAAATCCCTCGGCGTCGCCTCCTTTTTAGGCGCCAAAGCCGTTGGCGGCGACAAAAAGGGCCTGGAGATCGAAACGGCTGAAGGCGCCAATGAGATTATTCCGGCGGATAAGATCTTGGTGACAGTTGGGCGACGACCCCTGACTAGCGGATGGGGTTTAGAAGAACTTTCATTGGAGATGGATGGCGCCGCCATCGCAATCGACGATCAATGTCGAACGTCAATGCGCGGCGTTTATGCGATCGGGGACGTTACGGGCGAGCCGATGCTTGCGCATCGTGCGATGGCGCAAGGAGAGATGGTCGCTGAAATTATTGCAGGTGAAAATCGCCGATGGGACCGCGTTGCAATCCCCGCAGTTTGTTTTACGGATCCGGAGATTGTTTCAGTTGGTTTGTCACCTGAGGAAGCCAAAGCGCAAGGCCTTGCCATTAAAACGCAATCCTTCCCGTTTAGCGCTAATGGTCGGGCAATGACGATGGAGGTTGAAGAGGGCTTTGTGCGGGTTGTCGCCCGCGCTGACAATCATCTGATATTAGGTATTCAGGCCGTCGGCGGCGGGATTGCAGAACTATCCGCTTCATTTGCGCTCGCTCTGGAAATGGGCGCTCGGTTAGAAGATATTGCCGGGACAGTTCATGCTCACCCGACACAGAGCGAAGCGTTTCATGAGGCAAATCTCCGCGCGCTTGGTCACGCGCTACATATTTAATTTGCGCGAGGAGTCCATCCGGCTGTTTGGCTTAGAAGTCTCGTCATCGGATTCTTATTTCAGACAGCAAAACTCTCAACGAGGCTGCCTGCTATTAAGCGCCACCCATCAATCAAAACAAAGAATATCAACTTGAATGGCAAAGAAATAACAATTGGCGGCAACATCAGCATACCCATCGCCATCAGGATTGACGATATCACCATGTCAATGATCAGAAATGGGATAAATATCAAGAATCCGATCTCAAATGCGCGCCTCAATTCCGAGATTACAAATGCCGGGGTCAGAATGTGAAGCGGTGTCGCTTCCGGGGACGCAGGCGTGACTTCCGCAATCTCAAAAAACAAAGCGAGGTCCTTCTCGCGGGTCTGAGACAGCATAAATTCTTTCATTGGCGCCATGGTCTTTGGAAAGGCTTCTTCAAGCGTCAATTCCTCGGCCATGAACGGTTCGACCCCGCCTTTATACGCCTCTGAAAAAGTTGGCGCCATGACGAACAGCGTCAAAAAAAGCGCAAGGGAGATGATCACTGGATTTGGCGGGCTTTGCTGAATACCGATCGCAGTTCGTAGCAGAGACAAAACGACGACGATTCGTATAAATGACGTCATCATAATCAGGATCGATGGCGCAAGTGATAGTATCGTCAGCAGTAAGACCAGCTGTACGATCTGCGCCGAAAATCCCCCGCCGTCGCCAAGATCGACGCTCAGGGTCTGAGCGTTCGCGGAACCAAATGACGAAACCGCGAATGCGAGTAGGAGTGTTACAAGAATTCTCACGCTGCGTTTCGTTCGCCCATATCAATATCGCTCGCTCCGCTACTATTGAACGGATTTTGTGGAATGCGCATGGACGGCTTTGTTTTTTGCGGCGACAATTCGGCTTTGCTCGCGTCATGTTCCCGCACCGTGCTGTCAATTAGAAGGCTACGTCCTTCATCGAGCAAAATCAGATGGTCTTTTTCCTTGCAACTAACCAGCAAGAGTTTTTGCCTTGGTCCCAAGGCAAGCGACTCTGAGACCGATAAGAGCTTTTTTTGCCCGTTGGACATCGCGCCACGGCTGATTCCGATCCGCTTTGCGACAAGGCCGCAAACGCCAATTAATGATAAAACAAATGCCAATGCGCCTAAAACGCGAATGCCGTCTTCCAACAACATGAGAAGATTTCCCAGCGTTACTGCTGGGCAAAAATTACCGGGCGCCGATTAAATGACCGTTAATCATGTTTTCGTGGTGTGATGACAATTCGTTAGTGAATCTCAACAATACCGAAATTTGTTGTCGCCGCGTAGCTGTGCGGCAAGGATAGGGTCACTTGCATTATTCCGGTCGACCGTCCAACTCGCGAAAAACCCGATGCATAGCATCGGCTGTTTCATCCCAGGCGTATCTCTCCGCAAACGCTCGCGTAAGTGCGCGATCAGGTTTGTTTTGTAATAATGATTTGATAGCGGAAGCGATGGACTGGCTGTTTCTTTCTTTGACCAAAAGCCCGGCTTCTGGCGAATTAATCACTTCGCCTGAGCCGCCCACATCTGTCGCAATAACCGGGGTACCGCAGGCTAGCGCTTCCAGTAAGATATTTGGCCATCCTTCCCGGGACGATGCAAGGACCAACGCATCGGCTGCCTGATAGATCGGCGCCATCTGTTCGTGTGGCACGGACCCAAGAAATCTCACGCGGTCTGTTAGCCCGCACGCGGAAACCTGTTTTTTCAGCGCTTTATCGTCGGGCCCGTCTCCGACGATCAATAAAGTCAAGCCGTTAAATTCCTTCAGCGCTGCGATAACAAGGTCGTGACCCTTTCGTTTGATTAAGTGCCCAACACTAATGACGACGTCGCCGGCGACTCCTAATTCCGCTCGCGCTACTTCGCGATCGCCTGCCGAAAATTGTTGCAAGTCAACACCATTCCGAAGCGTAAGAAGCTTTTTTTCGTCCGCCCCCATTTCAGCAAGCGGAGGCCGTAGCGCGTTCGCTACACAGACGACCTTATTTGCTTTCGTCAGTGCTTTCTCTATTAGCCTTCGAGGGACGGCATAGTTCGGTAAAAGGGTCGCATCGGACCCACGCGCGGTAAGGACGATCGGTTTTCCAGTCTCCAACGCCAACTTTGTGGCGGCGACACCATCGGGATAAAGATAGTGGGCGTCTAAAAGGTCTGGCTCCCATCCCGCTTTTAAAAACTCACTATACGCATTCTGAAACGCTCGAAACAAAAAAAGCGGCGACGTATACATCGCGAGTTGCGGGATTGCCAGGAATCGTGGATGGATAATTGGAATATCATAACGATTTTCAGATTTCGGTGCGCGTGCGTAATCAGCGTATTTTCCAAAAGAATCATTTTCAAACGGAAACCAGGGAACGGGCGCAACGCACCTTACATCGCAGTGATACTTATCTCTGTATGCCCGCAATCGATTTTCCACAAAAACGCCATGATTCGTCGAAGCAGCGTTCGGGTAAAGGGTCGTCAGTACAAGTATTTTCCGCACGAGATTGCCTGATCTGATATCTCTTATTGGGCTTTCGGTATCGCGATGCCCTAAAAAAGAAGCAGAGTTACTGAGACAGTCTCATACCAGCAAACGGTCGGCGCGTAATCTGATAAAAAATCCTGATCAAACCAGACCAGATTGAATTTCGGGGCGCAGCAACCTGCCGAAAAAAACCAGGTATTATGTTCTGATTTGGCACATGGTTCCGGCGGCGTTTCTGTACTTTTTCGGTCGCCAATTTCTATGTCGGGCCCATCAATCCCTGATCTCCAGATGGTTTTGCGTCACGACACCTTCGCCAAAGACGCTTATTTCGTGGATTTAGGGGCGTGAAACTTGCTTTCTAATTCGTTAATATATGGCGTCGCCGCTGCGTCCGCCTGAGTATAATTGCGGGGCTTATCACCATGAGCTTAGCGATCGTTGGTTTTTCGTTTTTGTTTGCGTATGTCTTTCTGCGTACGGCGAGGAACGCGCTACGACCAAATAACTTGCCCCGCATTGGCGGCGAATTTTTGCCTGAGGCGGACAATGAAAACGGAACGCCTGATTCCACCGAAGAAAAGGTCAAGGACCTTGGTTCTTTTCCCGGTATTGAGCCACGTGATCTTGAGGCGATGAAGGCCGCCCGTGGCTTCAAGCGTGCTGTCGACGTTGTTGTGTCGCTGTTAATAGTCATCGCCATGGTGCCACTGCTTGTACTTGCATCGCTGGCAATAGCCGCCGAGTCACGGGGGCCAATTCTGTTTCGTCAAAAGCGTGTTGGCTTAGGCGGGAACGAGTTCTTTGTTTTGAAGTTTCGTTCAATGGAATTGGATGCCGAAAGGGAAGGACCGCAATGGGCTCAGGAGAATGACCCGCGAATTACGCGCGTTGGGCAGTTTTTGCGAAAATCCAGATTTGACGAGTTGCCGCAGATCATAAATGTGCTCCGAGGCGAAATGAGTCTTATTGGTCCGCGACCGGAGCGCCCGGAGTTTGTTGAAACGCTTGAAAAAAAGATCCCACACTATCAAAGCCGCCACTTGGTGAAGCCGGGAATAACCGGCTGGGCGCAGGTCAAACACCAATATACAGCAAGCGTTGAAGGGGCTCGTGATAAGCTGAAATATGACCTCTATTACATAAAAAAATATTCGCCTTTGATGGATATGATCATCCTTATACTGACGGCAAAAGTCGTAATTTTTGGGATTGGTAGCCGTTAAGGTGTGGCTGCAAAAGTCAGCGCAATCAGGCTTGACGAAATGATACTCACACGCGCCTTATCAATTCCTATTCGTATAGTGATTGTTTTGTTTGCTATTGCATTCCCATTCTCGGTCAACGGAGTTGAATCAGGCGCGATGAGATATCTGGCGTCGGGTGAGGGTAAGCCTGCGAGCTTGCAACATCAAACAATGCCAGTGAGCCCGAATGGTCAGAAAATTATACGAATTGTACGAAAGAAGTTTCAACAAGCTGAGTTTGAAGACGTCATTTCAATTGTCGAAACCGCAGATTGGGCCGAAGAAATTCCCGATGATGCCAGAGCGTTGGTGCTCGAATCGCGCGTGAGACTTCGACAATACGCCGAACTTGTTCAAAGCCTCGACAGCGACCCAAAAAAGCTTGCGCCATGGGAACAATTGGCGCTCGCAAAAGGGTTTCTGGGTATCGGAGAATCTCTGAAAGCATCACAAATGCTAGATCATGTTCTGCGAACAGAGTATGCAGCGAGCGACGCATGGATGCTAAAAGCGCGCCTGGCGCTCAATACTAACCAAACGAGCTTAGCGCGAAAAGCGCTCCAGCGAGCCAGTGAAAATGGACTATCCGCCTCGAAACTGTGGTCGGCAAAGATTGAAGCCGCCGTGCGCGATGGCGCGTTCAACGAAGCAGAGTCCCTGTTGTTCAGTTGGTCGAACGACATGGACCCGTCATCGCGCCTCGATCCGCATTTTCTTTTGGCGCGGGTTTTCATGAACGCGGCGCGCGGTCAATATGAAATCGCAGCTAAAGACCTTGCCAGAATAGAAAAGTGGATCAGTCGAAGTCTGATAGATCCATTGATCCTTCCGCTTGTTTACCTACGTGCCGGTCGAACCGCACAAGGCATTGAGCGAATCCAGGATTATCTCGCTGAGCCGGTTTCCGATCGTGAAAGGCGGGTGCAAACCCTCATTGCAGCGGCGGGAGACGCCAACACAATTTCGCATCTGGTCGATGATCAAATTTCGGGTGATCTATCGGCGTTTCTTCGGTTTTCAATCGCGCTTGATGAAAATGACGATGATTCAGCATATAACTTCTTGTGGTCTCTATTAGATTTCTCTTCTCATGACAAAAGCCTGGAGTATGTCGAGCATATTTTCGGGAAACACTCTGCGCTAGCCGATGAAGTCCGAGTCGAAGTGGACAAAATCCGATCATATCTCGAATCGCTTGCTGGCGTCGTCAAAAACACTCCACAGTCGCAAAAAGAAAATCAACCGACTCTCGACAATGCAATCAAAGCTTTGATCGCCGGCGAGAGAGCGATATTTGACGGCCGTCATGCAGAGGCTCAAAAAATCCTTGAGCAGATTTTATCGAGTAATCCTGAATCGCTGACGGCGAAAGAACTTCTGGCGGTCGTTAAAATAAACACAGCTGAAACAGACGAGATCCCAGCCGCAGACCAACGAATATCGCCTTCTTATTCAGGGCTGGATAGATCAAGAAAACTGGCGATGATGCACCGTGACAACGAGCCGAGGCTTATTGAGTTGGCGCGGATGCTGGAGGCGGATCAAAAGGATTTTGAAGGCCTGATTTTAGCGAGCGAAATATTTGAGTATGCCGGTGATGAAAGGAGTACAGTGCGAACGCTGAAGTCAATGCTTGCAAATCACCCGCAGAATTTTGCAGCAGCGGCGGAGTATTTCTTGAAAATGTCCCGACTAGGACGAACCGATGAGGCGGTCTCGTTTGGTGAAGTGGTGATACAAGAATCGTCCCAAGCCGATGGCGCTCGGGCGATGATCGGCGCGTATCAAAACAGTCAACCACAAACACCTCAAGTGGCGCCAGCTGATCCAACGCGGAAAAAACAATCAACGCAGATGCGTGGTCTCAATTGTCTGGACAATCGCATTTTGGCGGCAAATCTTACCTTGGGTTTCAAATCACATCCGGATTTGGCCGCTGCGGTCTCTCGCCTGGCGGTATATTGCGCGCAATCCGGCAATTATTCCGAGGCAAATGAATTAGTCGATATTGCGAAGCGAGCGGCGCCGCTTGCACCGGAGCCGTGGCGCGCGCAATTCGATATCGTGCTCGCGAACGGGGAATTTGATATCGTTGCGGCAGACCGGGCTCTTCGCGCGTCTCGGCGCGCGCCGCTTGATACTGCACGGTTGGCCCTGGCCTCGTGGCATCACGAAGATAGCGATCGTGCGCTTGGATTGACGCGTGAAACAGTCTGGCGCGCCGTTCCGGGGTCGAAAGTATCAATTTCTTTAGCCGCAGCCGCAGGTGAGCATGGATTTCCGCATCTTGCTTATGCCATATTGGAACAGGTCTTGATGGCGCCTTGGCTCCATCAGGAGCATGAGCAAGCGCGGAAAATGTTAAGGGACTTAAATCCCATCGTCGCTGAGTAGCGCTCCGCCTAATCCGCGCTTACAAATTGAAATTTGGGCCGAATTGGCCGAATGCCATTTCTGGCAAAGAAATTGCGGCCCAACCAAGAGAAACCGGGTCGATGATGGCCAATTTTGGCAGACACAGAATTAACGACCTTAAGGAACAAAAACATGTTGAATTTTCAGGATCTTGGCCGCGCGGTATTTGCTGGATTACTGGCAATGATAGCGGCCTCGTGCGCTACTGTTGGGATTGGCGATGGCGCTGACCTTCAAGATGCGCCAACGACGGCGACGCTAGCGGCTCAAAGTTCTCCAGACTACCTGGTTGGACCACTAGATAAGCTCGAGATTTTCGTGTGGCGTGCAGACGAGCTTTCAACAAATGTCACGGTGAGACCTGATGGGCGAATTTCAACACCGCTGGTTGAAGACATGGTCGCGGCCGGAAAAACACCTTCGCAGCTCGCCAAAGACTTGGAGCGGGTGCTCCGCGAATATGTAAAAACACCTCAAGTGACAGTGATTGTGAGCGATTTTTCATCGACTTTAGATCAACAGGTAAGAGTGCTTGGCGAAGCGCAGGAACCAACAGCAATGCCTTATCAATCCGGTATGACTGTTCTTGACGTCATGGTCGCCGTCGGCGGCCTGACCGAATTCGCCGCTGGCAATCGCGCAGTGCTTATTCGCGGCCAGGGTGATGACCGTCAAACGTTCCGCCTTCGCCTGAACGACCTCTTGCGCAAGGGTAACATCAGCGCAAATGTTCCGATGCTTCCGGGTGACGTAATTCTTATCCCGGAAAGCGCATTTTAAATGAGCACTTAGCAGTACGGTACATGTTGGCATGAGTGGGCGTTCATCATTCGAATTGAGTGACTTGCCAAATCCTGTACTGCGATTTGCCAGCGGATTATGGCGACGGCGATGGATCATAATCGCCGTTGCATGGGCATTTTGCCTGCTGGGCTGGTTGGCTGTTTGGCTGTTGCCGGATCGGTATGAGTCACGCGCGCATGTATTCGTGCAGACGGAGACGATTCTCGAACCGGTCCTGGTCGGGATAATGGCGCGTCCGGATTATTCGCGACGGGTCGAGGTCATGCAGCAACAATTGCTAACTCGGCCCAATATTGAGGATGTCATTGACCGCACAGGGCTGGGTCAAACAATACGCGGCAGAAGCGACATTGAACGTCGGCGAAATTTGCAGGCTTTGTCACAGGAAATTGCCGACGATATTCGTATCGATAGCCCTCAGGATATGTATTTCGTCATTTCCTACAAACATCGTGATCCCGTTATCGCGCGCGATGTTGTCGACGCGGTTCTGAACATGTTGATTGAGCAGGATTTGGGCGCCAGCCTGTCTGAGAATCAGGCGGCACGCGTCCGCCTGGACCGCCAGATTGCGGAGTATAAGGACCGATTGAACGAACAAGATCGCGAACTTGCGAATTTTCAACGAATTAATGCTGACAGCCTGTCGATTGCCCAAAACACAGTTCGCTTGCGCGCGCAAAAGGAATCCGAGCTCGTGCGAATACAGGAAGAGCTGCAAGGAACCGAGCGACAAATTCTCACTTTTCAATCGCTGCTTGCCGCCACGCCGCGATCCAATTCGCAAACAGAACTTGACCAACTTCGCCTGCGTCTCGCGGACCTCCGTAGTCAGTATAACGAAAATCATCCCGATATTGTCGGAATCCTTGCAAGAATCTCAGAGATCGAAGCGTCTGGCGGCGAGACATCGACGAGTCAGGAATATCGCCGTCTAGCCGCACAGCTTATCGCCGCGCAAAATTCCGTCACATCAATAAAAGACCGTGAGGAGCGCGTTCGCCGGGAATTAGAGGAGCTGGCGTACGCCGCCAATCAGGCGCCTGCAGCCCAAGTTGAATTGCAGCGGATTACGCGAGACTATGAGCAAACCCAAAAAACATATGTCGATTTGATAAGTCGTCGTGACCGTCTTTCGTTGACAGAAAGCCTCGGTGCGGCAGGGCGAGGTGTTGAGTATCAGGTATTTGAGCGCCCTCAAACTGCCTTAGCGCCTTCAGAACCGCCACGGCTATTGCTGATATTCGGCGTGTTGGTCTTTGCAACGATGGCTGGCGTTGGCTCAGCTTTTGTTTTGACGGTGTTTGAAAAGACATATTCGCAGGCTGAGGATCTTGGCCACGCGTTTGGAATACCTGTGTTGGGCTCCATCAGTGAAACGCCGTCGAAAGCGAACCGGCTCGCTCGCCGGTCTGATATTCTTCGAATGGGCGTTGCGATGGCTGGATTGGTGACCGTCGCCTTGGTGTATATTTACGCAACAGTATCGCATACGCCGCAGTCCCGGGTAGGAGCAGCCACCACAGCGATGTTTCCGTCAGTCGTGGAGGGTTCGTAATGAATGTCATCGAACGTTCCAATGCATTTTACTCCGAGCAAGGACGAGATGAAATAGGGACCGCGGGGGACGCCGCCGCCTCAGCGAAAATGGCTTTGGAGCCGGAAGAGCTCGACTTCGATTATCTGGCGTCGCAAGGACTGTATACGCCGGACCATGTGTCCGAGCAGCTCGGCCTTGAGCTGCGCGCCGTAAAGCGCCGTCTCCTGCGTCGACTGGGATTTTTTCGACAAGGCGGCGCACCGGCGCAACGCAACCGGACGGGCCACAATCAGAATGTTCTGATGGTCACTTCCGCTGCGGCCGGCGAGGGAAAAACGTATACGGCGGCCAATTTGGCGCTCAGCCTGGCTTTCGAGGATAATATCAAAACGCTTTTGGTGGATGGCGATTTGGTGCGACCAAAAGTGAGGGATCGGTTGGGCTTGCAGGAAGGCCCGGGCGTCGTTGATCGATTGCGCGCGCCCTCAGCCTCGATTCACCAATTCTGTCGGCCGATTAAAGGGGCTCCGCTTCGGGTCCTGACGGATGGTTCCATGGAATTTGAACGGCAGGAAACGCTCAGAAATAAGGAGATTACATCAGCTTTTTGGCAACAGTTATCGGTATGGGATCCTGAATCGCTGATTATCGTGGATGCTCCTCCTGTTCTCGCGACACCGGAGGCTGTATTGATGTCGAAACATGTCGATGAGATCTTATTCGTGGTGGCGGCAGGGCAAACGACGAAACCGGCTATCGCAGCAGCTTTGGACGAAATCTTGGAGATGAATGGAAATGTGAGCTTGATCCTCAATCGATGTTTGATTGGAGCAGGCGGTTCGCATTATGGATCATATGAATTTTACGGTGAGGAAACCGTATAGCGTCTAAATAACAGACGGCGCATGAATTGAGGGGTCGCACAGGAAATGTTCAACAATAACAACGTGCAAAGCGATTTGTGGCAAAACTCGGTTTTGCGCCTGACCGTGGCGGGGTGCGCCAGCGCGACAGCGCTATGTGCAATCGCTAATGCCCAGTTTTCGGGCAACACGACGGCGCCGCTAACGTTGCGCTCCGACTATTTTGGTTATGCAGCGTCCGTATCCCCTCGGGTTGGTTTTACAGACAATATCAATCTTGCGAGTGAAGGGGCCAGAGAGGAAGAATATTCGTTCTCGACACTGCTCAATCTGAGTGCAATCGCATCGAAGCCCCGTGTTACCGGCGTTTTCCTTGGCGATATCGATTTGTCTTATCTCGCCAACCAGGATGAGTTCGTCGTCAATCAGAATGTCGGCGCTGCGGCCACCTTCACTGGTGTGGATAATTGGCTTTATCTGGATGTCGCCGGTTCCTCTCAACGACAGCTGCTCGGCGACAATGCGCGTTTTTCCAACAGTTTGAACAGCGCGCGAAACCAGCGCGCCAATGTTCATTCCTATTCGGTTAGTCCCTACCTTCATCACCGTATGGCGGACAATTCCGCCTACGAATTACGCTATCGATTTTCACAAACATTTATCGATGACTCTGATACCGACGCCAATCCATTCGACGGAGACCTATTAAACGACTCGCAAACCCATGAAGTTCTGGCGAGTTATGAAAGTGGCAATCTGTTTGAACGGGTCAAGTTTCGCACAGGCGTATACGGCAACAGAACGAAGGAAGACGGTACGGATTTAATCCTCGTCGACCCAGTAACCGGCGCTGCATTATTAGATCCGAGTACGGGCGCTCCAATCGGACAATTCTTTGAGTACGAACAAGGGTCAGCATTTGCCGAAGCTCAAGTGGCGTTGAGCGACAATTTCGCACTGAGCGGAGCCGTCGGCTATGACGAGATTGATACCGACTTAGCGGCGGAGATATTTTTCGATGATGAAGACCTTTCTGGCGTTTTCTGGCGCGCTGGATTTTCCGCGCGCCCAAGCCGCCGGACGAATATTCGCCTAGAATATGGTGAGCGCTATGGTGACGATTTCATCGACGCCAGCGTGTTTTATGAATTGTCCAGCCGCTTTCTGTTCTCGGCCAGCGCAAGCCGAACATTTCAGACCAGAGCCGAATCCAACCTCTCGCTCTTTCGCAGCGCCTCTCGGCAGATACTGGAATTTGCTGACCGCCTTCGCGAAGGGCAGGAGCTTAGCCCGCGCGAAGTTGTGGAAAGAACGAACCAATTTGCTGGGGGTTATGGCGACCGTAGTCAAACGATTGGTCTCGGCACGACCAATGCGGCGAACGCGGCTTTAACAGCGCAGTATGATCGCACGCAGTTTACCGGCGCAGCGTTTTATTCCGACACGGATTTTGGTTTTCGCGAAAATACGTCATTCGGTCTGTCGCTGAATGTTGACCGGCGGTTATCACGGCGACTAACTGGATATGGGAATTTTACATGGCGATCAACCGACACGACTGTTGACACTTCGACCTGCGAGAGCAACCCAACATTCTTTGGTCTTGATCCCAGCGCGCCAATGTTTGACCCAATGACCGCTTGCGCCACACTGGCCGGCGACAACGGCAAAACCAATACCTTAATTGGCTCAATCGGTGCATCATATCGGTTGGTAGAAAACGTGTCCGCCTTTGCCGAATATTCCCATGCCGAGCGTTTTTCCGAGAATGCAGCGCTTGAATATGGTGAAAACTCGATCTTGGCGGGGATAACGCTGGAATTTTAACCATGTATGAGGAGTTTTTCGGGTTTTCGGGCGCCCCATTTCGGCTCAATCCCGACCCGAAATTTTTCTTCGGTAGCCGTAGCCACAACAAGGCGATGGCTTATCTGCATTATGGATTAAAACAGGCGGAAGGCTTTATCGTGATTACCGGCCCGGTTGGTGCGGGAAAATCGATGATCATTGGCCACCTCCTGGACCAACTGAATAGATCGAATGTTGTCGCCGCTCATTTAGTGACGTCCAGCATACAGCCGACTGAACTTCTGTCGCATATTTTATCAACATTCCGAATTGAGCCGGAAGGTGAGGGAAGAAGTGGTCAGCTGGAGGCGCTGGAGGACTTTCTCTTTGATCAGATGAACCGAGGGCGACGGGTTCTGCTAATCCTTGATGAGGCGCAAAACTTACCCATTGATACGCTCGAAGAACTGCGTATGCTGACGAATATTGATTATGAAGGAACGCCGCTTTTTCAGGTTTTTCTCGTCGGTCAACCAGAATTTCGAGACACACTGAAAAAACCGAATATGGAGCAGTTAAGTCAGCGTGTCATTGCCTCATATCATTTAGAAGCATTGTCGGAGAAAGAAACGCGCGAGTATGTAGAACATCGCCTTGCGATAGTCGGATGGAACAAAAATCCAAAATTCACAGATGATGCGTTCAAGACTATTCATCAGCAAACGCATGGCCGGCCGCGGCGTATAAACACCCTTTGTAATCGTGTTTTACTTCATTGTTCGATTGAGAAAAAACGTACAGTCGATCAGTCCATGGTCCAAACGGTTCTCTCTGAATTGAAAGCAGAAAGCGACCACGCAGAATTTGCAGAGAGTCGGCAATTCGCTGCGAAAGAGGAAATCGTCGATGTGAGTCGTAGCGATGGCGCTGTTGAGGTCGGTTCAGATTCGCCGGTCCGGGCCGATCAAAAAGTTGTCGTGCCATTCCCAAAGTCTAATCCGGAAGTGAACACGCCGAGTGCAATCAAGAGGGATGAAAAGCCTGCCGTTTCCGACGTGAAACCAACATCTGGCGATGCTGCGAAGGGTTTAAATCCTGCGCAGTTGGAAGAAAAAAACAAACCGCCTGCGCCGAAAACAAAACCCGCCGATCCGGCGCTGGCTCAAAACGCAAGCGGGGAAATCGCGCCGATGGCGTCTATAGAATCACCGTTAAGCGTGCTTGACCAGATCAAGGCGCAGAAAAAAGGAATAGCGATTCAACAGTCAGCGGATGCCGAGCATAGATCGCCCGAACCAGCAACGCTGTCGGATGTTGCAAATGCTATTGCATCGGCGACAATTAAAGAACCAAAAGCTATAGCCGAAAAAAAGAACATCAAAAAAAGCAAAACGACAGTGGGTGCAAAAGAACGTTTGCCGCTGATGATGTCTGATCCGACAGGATGGAGGCAGTCAGTCGTCAAATCAATTTCTGATATTCGAAGCGAATTGAGAGCATCCCACATTGATGTGGAAAAGTTGCGCCGCAAACTTGGCGATGTGGAGAGTAAGAGATTGCAGGGGCGCGCAAAAATTGTGTCCAGCCTGGCCGAGGCGGAGCGAATTCTCAAAAATCTCTAGTACAAATCGGCGAGTGTCGAAGTTAAGTTCGTAAAATGCGTAACGATTGCCAGTCAGATTTAGCTTCTTGTACGAACATGCCGGCGAAGTTCGCAATGTCGATTGATGTGGAAGACTATTTTCAGGTTTGGGCGTTTCAGGACGTTGTCAAGCGTTCAGCATGGGATGGCTTTGAGCGCCGTGTTGCGCATTCTACAAAACGGTGCCTGGATCTGCTTGATGAAACTGCATCAAAGGCGACGTTCTTTGTTCTTGGATGGGTGGCTGAACGCGAACCGGCGCTTGTTCGTGAAATTGCATCCCGCGGTCACGAAGTTGCCAGTCATGGTTACGATCACACAAAGGTGACACAGCAGTCTCGCGAAGAATTCAGAACAGATATTTCAAGAACAAAAATCATCCTTGAGGATTTGACAGGCGGAGAGATTAGAGGGTACCGCGCGGCGGGATTTTCAATAGGTCAGTCCACGCCGTGGGCTCACGAAGAGTTGGCGAAAGCCGGGTATGCTTACTCATCCAGCACGCATCCCATAAATCATGATCATTACGGCGACCCGAACGGTTTACAGGATCCATACTATCCGTATTCAGATCAAAGTATAATCGAAGCGCCTGTTGCGACATTAGACTGGCTTGGACAACGGATCAGTTGCGCTGGCGGCGGCTGGTTTCGCGCCATTCCTTATTGGATATCGCGTGAATTGATTGACCGGGCGCATCGCAAGCGTCGCGGTCCAATTATTTTCTATTTCCATCCATGGGAAATAGATGTGGAGCAGCCGAAGATCAGCCCTGCAAGACTGCAATCGAAAATTCGCCACCACGTCAATATGCATTCAATGGAGAAAAAGCTGCTGAAGCTTCTTCGAGCGTACCAATGGACGCGAGTTGACGCGGCTCTATTTTCGAGGGCGCACCATGCTGTCGGTTGACGTTATTCATTCGTCGACCGCAGAGTCTGCCGTCGGCAAAACAGAGGTAACTATCGCGGACAGTGATATGTCTGACGAATGGGACGCATATGTCGATGCGCATCAGGAATCCACATTTTTTCATAAATTCGGATGGTCGCGCATCGTGCACAGAGTTTATGGGTTTGAATCCATCATGCTTTGCGCGCGCGACGCAGAAAAAATCATCGGAGTTTTGCCTCTCATTAATGTAAATACGCCCCTTATGGGACGGGCAATGATCTCGATGGGATTCACGGTAGGTGGCGGACCAATTGCTGCAACAAGCGAAATAAATCATGCGCTTATATCGCGCGCCAGTGAGATCGGTGAAGAGTGTGGTGTAAAATATGTAGAACTTCGTTCTGACGACGGATTAGATGATTGGATTCCAAAAAAGGGAATCTATGCTGGCTTCAAAAAAGCGCTCCACAAATCAAACGACGAGAACTTACTGGCCATCCCGCGAAAAAGGCGGGCGGATATCCGAAAAGCACTGCAATTCGCTGAACGCGGCGCTATCCAGCTCGTTGACGATCGTGATCCCCATCGGTTTTATCCATTATATGCAAACGCTTTGCGCGATTTGGGTACGCCGGTATTTCCCTATCGTTTTATCGAGGCCATTGTGGAAGAATTCGGCAATGATGTCGGGATTCTCACGGTAGAAGAAAACGATCTGGCGACGGCTTCTTTGGTGAGCTTTTATTTCAAAGATACGGTGCTCCCCTATTTTATCGCTGCTGATAATAAGGGCAGACGAGAATCCCGGCTCCACGATCTGCTCTATTGGACGATGATGCAGCGCGGGACCGCCAAAGGGGCGCATACTTTTGATTTTGGACGTAGCAAAGTTGGCAGCGGCGCCTTCGCCTATAAGAAACTCTGGGGCATAGATCCGTCACCGATTACATATCGGTACAAACTAATTCGCGCGCGCGGCATGCCGAACGTTAATCCTGAAAATCCGCGATTTAGCCGCCTTTCAAAAATGTGGCGCCACTTGCCGACGCCGGTTGCATCACGCCTGGGCCCGGTGCTTGCGCCCAATTTTGCATAATGAAAAAGCGCCACGCTCTATTTCTGTGTCACCGTGTTCCATACCCTCCAGACAAGGGCGATAAAATTCGTTCTTGGCGAGTTCTTCAGTCCATGGCGGCGCGCTATAAAGTCCATTTAGTTTCTTTTCTGGATGATGTTCATGATGTTCGGTACAAAAATGAATTACAGGATTTGTGCGCTAGTGTTCAGCTCGTTCAATTAAAAAAGGGACGAGCGCGAGTGCGAGCTATTGCTCGCCATCTTGAAGGCCGGTCTGCTTCATTTGGATACTTTTTTGACCAAAGGATCGATAGCGCGGTCAGGAAGGCGCGCCAGAATAAATTGGCGGTTGAAGTCGCATTTTCGTCTTCAATGGCGCCGTATATAGCGCATCACGTTGGTGACGCTATACGGATCATCGATTTCTGCGATGCTGATTCGGCGAAATGGCATGAGTATTCAGTGAGCGCTACTTTTCCACTTAGAAGAATTCTGGCGAGAGAAGCGTGCGCCGTCGCGAGAGAAGAAACGGAAATCCGGAGCTGGGCTGATCATACTTTCGCCATTACACCGGCAGAGGCTGCACTATTTCCGCAGCAGCCAGAATTGCGCCCGGTTGACTGGTGGTCGAATGGCGTTGACGCAGATTATTTCTCGCCAGGCCCGATGCTTGCCGGTCCTTTCTCGTCAGATGCTGTGTTCATAGGCGCAATGGACTACCGAGCGAACATTCAGGCCGTAGAGCATTTCACTAAAGATATCTGGCCGCGAATTCGCAAGGCAAAACCAAACGCGGTTTTTTCCGTTGTCGGACGGAACCCTGCGCGCAGAATTAAAAAGCTGGACGGCAGACATGGCGTTCGCGTTATAGGCCGCGTAGAGGATGTACGGCCCTGGTTGATTGGGGCGAGAGTGTCGGTGGCCCCGCTTCAGGTCGCACGCGGGCTTCAGAACAAGGTGTTGGAAGCCATGGCGATGGCCAAGCCCGTCGTCGCCAGCCCGGAAGTCGCAGTAGGAATACGTTGCGCGCCCGAAGGTGAGCTTGTTATTGCGCAGTCACCGGACCAGTGGACCGACGCAATATTGTCTTTGCTGAATTATCAAGACCGCGCAAACAAAATTGGAGAAGCGGCGCGCCGCCGAATGGTAACTGATTATCAGTGGGATTCGTCAATCAAGCGCTTTACAAATCACCTTCCGTAACTGAATTCGACAATGCCGCCTCTGACGGCAAGTCTTCTTTAGTGTCCGCGTCTCTCGCATGAAAACGGATGCGTTGCGTGGAGCGGGTGGCATCGATTGAGAGCTCAAAGATGTCGGGTCGCGAATAGTGTCCGGCGATGTCACACGCGGCCTTTGCGGCTCTGACAATCTCCATGTCAGCGTCTGCGATCAGAATTTCCTCTTTACTCGTTGCTTCTGCTATAAGCTCTCCACGCGGATCAAATATCGCCGATCCACCAGGGTGCTCCCAAACCCCAAGGGGTTTCCACCGCTCCGGGATATCCTCCGCCAATCTGACACCGGCGGCGCAAACAACATAAGCGGCCGCTTGACTGGCGAACGCGCGGGACAAGAGGTGCTGACGCGCCCAACAATACTCGCCCGGGCGAGGCGCTTTCTCCCAACCAGGCCAAATAGCCGCGTGAAACTGGGTTCCTTCCGCGGCAAGCGCATAGCCCGGCAACATCATCTGATGTTCCCAGCAATTCAGCGCGCTTATTTTTCCGTAGTCGCGATTGATCGCGCATAATCCAGCCGCATCGCCGTCGCCCCAAATGACGCGTTCGGCATGAGTTGGTTTCAGTTTGCGGTGGCGGTTGAGAATTACGCCCTCGCGCCCAATCGTAAGCGCCGTGCAGTATGCCGTTCCTTCAGTAAATGGATCGCGCTCGGCGACGCCGATGACAATATCGGCGCCGGCAGATTTTGCTGCGGTGCACAAGAGATCCGTTTCAGGTCCCGGAATGTCAATCGCGTTCTCCAGATAGGCAGCGCTCGCTTCCCACAAAAGGTCAATAACGGGTCCGTCGACCCAAAATGGATAACCAGGCAGCCAACTCTCGCCAAAAGCTGCGAAAGTAGCGCCGGCTTCGCCCGCCGACTTGATAAGTTCACAAGCTTTCTGTGTGCTGGCCGCTTTATCGAATATTATGGGCGCTGCTTGAATGGCGGCGAGCCGTACAACTCTTTTTGATGTCATTGATCCAGTTCCTGGCTTCAGGGCTAGACGTTCCGCGTTGCCAATTTGCTACATCGATTTCTTGTGGGCATAATTTCGCGTGAGCCCGGGGCCGCGTCGCTTGGCGAATGTATTAACAGAGGGTAAACAGGACTTACAGGGTATCATCGTAAAGGGTGAGGGGGGTCAAATGATCCGAGTATTACTTCCGGCGTTTATCGTCATTTCCATGTTTTTCACGCCGTTTTTCACAGAAACGACGTCGGGTTCGGCCACAGGCGAGCGGGTTTCGCAGATTAACGGCGCGTACTTCATTGATGAGGCGTTTACTTGCCTTCGCAATCTCCAATTCGCGGACATCGCTTTTTCTGAGGATTGCGCATCGGACGCCAACTATAACGATTCAACCATGGCGGGTGCGATGTTGTCTGGCGCAGCCAAAATCTCGATGGCTGCGGCAGTCATTGGAATAATTGGGCTGCTGCCGTTGATCGGTCGATTGACCAGTATTGTAACAATAATCGCCGGTCTCTCGACTCTCGCGGCCGTGGGATATTTTGCAATGTCAGCCATGGGAACGCCCGAGGGCCTCGCCAGCGTGCAATGGGGCGCTTATTTGACCGGTGGTCTTGGTCTGCTCACGCTAATTTCAGGGTTATCTGGCATACGCGGTGATTGACCGCGCGATCATCGACGCAATTCGTAAATGAACAAAGCCGGCCATGTTTTCACAGGCCGGCTTTTTGTTATTTTTAAAGATTAGATTTGACTGTCTGACAACTCAGCGCAACGGCGATCGATTCTGGTTAAGGAATGATGGCGTTGCGACTTTGGCTGTTTCAGGCTCGTCATTGCCCTGCGAAGCTGATGCTGGCCGCGGGCTTGGCGCAGGGGCAGGCGCTGGCCGCGATCGTCTAAAATCTTTTGCAGATGATTCTGACAACGGATCGTCCGAGTGGCGGCAGTTACCTTCGAAATGAGCGCCGTTCTCGACGGATAAGGAACTATGCAAAATGTCGCCGCGAATACGCGCAGTAGACGCAAGTGAAACAGATTTGGCGCGGATGCCGCCCTCAACTTCGCCGCGAACTGTGACGGTTTCGCAGACAACTTCGCCTTTGACAGCCGCTTTTTCGCCTATGATTAAAGACATGGCTTTAATGTCGCCTTCAAGCTGCCCGTCGAACTGGATTTCTCCGGCGGAATTTACATTCCCTCTCATCGCGACGTCAGCTGAGATGATTGACGGGACCGAAGACGGCGTTCTGACAGCATTACGCTTGCCGCTGCTCTGCATTGAGTTGACCGAAACCGGCGCTTCTGAAGGTACGGCTTGCAATTTTTGCGTGTCTTGTGCTTTGCCTGATTTAGCTTTCGAAAACATATCTGCCTGCCTCTATAAAACGTCGCGGATTCAAGGGTCGGCCCTTAAACAAAACTTCGTAATGAACATGCGGGCCGGTTGAGCGGCCGCTCGAACCCAATTCTCCGACCTTATCGTGCAATTTCACCTTCTGCCCCGCTTTAACCGTAATGCGGCTCATATGCGCATAACGTGTCAAAAATCCATTTCCATGGTCAATTTCGACCATGCGCCCCCAACCGCTGCGCGTACCGGCAAACTTCACCACACCCGTCCCTGTCGCTTTGATCGGTGACGCCCATGCCGCAGCAAAATCCATTCCATGGTGGTTTGATCGACGTCCTGAAATCGGATCGCGCCTTACCCCAAAACCGCTGGTGAAACGGCGAACACCTGTTAATGGTGATGATAGAGGAACCCTTTCCACGACCTCTTTCAATTCTTCTAGCTCGTCGACCTTCAGAGCAATGCGGTTCGCGTTTTGAAAAAACGGAGAAGCCCCACCGCTTGGGTCAGAAATATCGATAAACGGGCCGCCTTGCGCAAAGGCTGCGTTAGAAATTTTTGCGGGGATCAGGATCGAATCTGGGGCGACGCCTGTACTTTCCAGCACCATTTTCAACTTGCGAATCTGATCCGACGTGCGGGTTTCCAGCTCGGCAAGCAACATTGCTTGCTCGGTATAAAGTTCCGCAGCGGCATTGTGCATTCGCGAAATAGCATCGGTTGCGTTGCTGTCTTTCGGCGCCTGGGCAACTTGTTTTGCCGCCTCCTGAATTGCCGAGCTTTTTAACGCGCCAACCCGGGATTGGCGGGGCGTTGTCTCACCGGGAGCGACATCGATCATGATGCGATTGCCATTGGTCGGTTTACGGCCACCGGGCCCGCCGGCCGCGGAAAGCCCTTCGGCAAGATCCTCTAACCCCGCAACCGCGCCCGCCTTACGCTCAACCATGTTGCGAAGCATCTGGTGGCGCGCTGAAATTTCGCTCATCGTAGAGTCGAATTCTCGCTGAATGATATGATTCAACGAACTGACGTCGTCGTAGGCCAATTGGGCGTCGTGAATGCGTTTCGAAGATGTGGTCTCCATGACGCGATAATCTCGCTCTTTGGCGACGATAATCTGCTCTTTGAAAACAACATTTACGGAGGCGTACGCCACCCAAAGCAAGGCCGCCAAGGCCACAAGCGCCAAAGCAACCTGTGTTTTGGTGGACATGGATATGAAGTGAACGACGCCGTCACTTCGGTGATAGATTTGCCGCTCTTTAAATAGGCGACTGAAAACACGACTCATATTGCCGGAACGACGGCTCATTCTACAACACGCCCCTTAAGCATACACATCAAATGCGCTGCCACCCCTTGGGGATATTGCAGCTTAAATTCGTTCATTACGCAACTGTTATGTGATGGTGTAACGGCATTTTTTGACGATCTAAAGACAGACTGCCAGATCGGTGCGTAATTTTGGTTAAATTGGCGAATAGAAATCGATGGGTAAACCCGCCTGTTCACGCGCGTCAACGTTAAAGGGCGGCTTCGGACCGGCAGGGAAAAACTCGTTTTGCAATGCATGAAACGTTTTCCTCGGATCAACGCCCTGAACGTTGCAAATCTTGTGAAACCATCGATTACCGGTCGCCACGTGTGAAATCTCGTCATTAAAGATCACTTTGAGAATTTCTGCGCTTTTCCGATCGCCGACTCCACGCAGCTTTCTGATCATGCCCGGGGTCACGTCAAGCCCTCTCGCCTCCAAAATGAGCGGCGCAACGACTAGTCTGGCAAGCAAATTATGGCGAGTTGCGTAAGCGGCCTCCCAAAGACCGTTATGCGCATCAAGATCGCCATATGCACCGCCCATGCTTTCGAGCCGCCTTTGTATCATTTCGAAATGCCGGGCCTCGTCTTGCCCGACACGAAACCAATCAGAAGCGAATGTCGGTGCGCTCAAGCCGAGGGAATCAATTTCGCATCGAAAACGAAGCGCTATGTCAAACGCCAGGTCGATAGCGTTGAATTCAATATGGGCTATCGCATGCAATAATGCGAAGCGCCCTTCTTCAGACCCCAACCCACGTTTGGGCATGTTTGCTGGCTCGGAAAGCACAGGTCGTGTAGGCCGGCCTGGACGATCCGGAGCGTGATGATGAGACGTTGCGAATGCATCAAAATCGTTACCTCCAAGGCGCAAGGTCGCCTGGACGGCTGATATTTTTGAATTGACGGTTTCGGCGCAAAGGACGGAATTAGCGGCGCTTGCAGCGTCGATAACCATGATCAAATCGCTTTGACGGCCTCGAGCACGGCTTCAGCGTGACCCGGAACCTTCACCTTACGCCAACACTCTCGAATCACCCCTTTTTCGTCGACTAGGAAAGTCGAACGTTCGATCCCCATATATTTTTTGCCATACATCGATTTTTCGACCCAAACGCCAAAAGCCTCGCAAACTTCGCCATCCTCATCTGAGGCCAAGCGCACCTTCAGGTCATATTTGTCGATGAATTTCTGGTGCTTCGTCACTTTGTCCCGGGAAACGCCAATAACGACGGCGCCGGCGCGCTTGAATTTTCCAATATCAGCTGAAAACGCGATCGCCTCTTTAGTGCAGCCGGGCGTGTCGTCTTTGGGATAGAAATACAAGACAACTTTTTTTCCTTTAAGGTCCTTCAACGCGAGCGTTGATCCATCTTCCATCATCAATGGTAAGTCGGGCGCTTTCTCGCCAACGGCGGGAGAATTTGTCATCCATGTGTCCTTTGCCGAAAAACGGCGTTAGTGTTGGAACAAAGCCGTTACGCTAAACAAGGGCGAGAGGATCGGCGACGACATCAAAACCAACATGTATCAAAACCAACACGTATTGTCGGTTTCGCCATATCGGCGTCAAGAGATGCATTTGTAGGACAGCTGCAGTCAATTCAATGGCGAAAATGGGTCGCGTAAAAAAGACTATCCTCACCGGCGTTATTGCAGCGCTGCTCATTGCAGTGATCGTCGTTTCGGTAGCCGCAGCGATAGTCTATGGCCGCATAGCCGACGCGCCGCTTTCGACCACCCTCCTAAACGACGTTATCGAAAGGAGTATTGAGACGAATTTAGCGCCAGGTTTTCAGGCTCATATACAGTCAGTTACGCTCGCCCGCGAAAGAGAAAAGGGTTTGGTGTTGGCGGCTATCAAAGGCCTCAAAATTGGCCCGGCCGACACGCAGCCGGTCATCGAGGTCCCGAAAATTGACCTTGCATTTCAAAGAAAAAATATTCGCAAGCTGAGTTTTACGCCTTCTTTCGTTAGCGTGCGTGGTGGATCGTTAAGGGTCATTCGAAATTCGCAACAAGCAATCGAGTTAATTGCGTTATTCGATAGCGGCGAACGTGCCGCATGGAGCCCGAAACCAGGCGCTGCAATAATCAACCGAATGTTGTCGCGGGTAGAATTCTCGGACACCACCATTGAGTTCTCGGACGTCTTATCTGAAAAAAGTTGGGTTACCAATGATGGATATGCTGTCCTTACACAGTCTTCGGACGGCCTGAATGTCAATGGGCGCGCATCAATCCCCCTGGATAGCGAAACGGCGTCATTTGATCTTTCTGCGGAATATGTAAACGACAGCGGCGTCGTGTCAATCGTCGCAAATGCGGCGCACGTCCCGTTGGGTGATATTCTTTCCATGTTTTATGGTGAAAACGCCGCAGTAATTGACGCCCCCGTTAGCGGCCGCGCCTCGCTTGCATTTTCTAGGTCTGGCGTTGTTTTGTCGTCTAATATCAAAGCGCAGATAGACAAACCCGGGTTTTTAAATGTTGGTAACCGGAGTTTTCCGATGAAGACGCTCCGGTGGGAGTCTAATTTCGACCCTTCCATTGACCAATTCCTTATAGAGTCGCTCATCTACGATATTGCAGACAACGCTGGAACGATTTCCGGTTCGGTAAAAGTTGAAACGAGCGATACGGAAAGCGACGGCTTCTCAGTTGTTTTTGATTTGGATGGCGAGGATCTAATCGCGCACGCGCCGGGGTTCCTCGCATCATCATTGCCAATTGAAACACTGAACGTAGCGGGCGTCTTTGACGCGAAGCGCAGTGCTTTAGCTGTGTCCGATTTTAGTCTCGACTTGCTCGAGGTGTCAGTGGTTGGCAATGGCGAATATCGACCCGGTGAGACTGATGGCGTGACGATTAAGACGGATGTCAGTATTGATGGTGAGCTTGACCCGCAAGATCTCTTGAAAATTTGGCCGTTGACCGCCGCTAGCGGCGCGAGAGATTGGATCGAACAGCGCCTGCCGGAGGCAAAAATAGAAAATGTTGTCGGCAAGCTTCGAATTTATCCAGATTCAATTTCCCCAGATGGCAAACTGGCCGATGAGGCTTTAGCGCTTACATTTGATGTTTCGAAGGCAAGCGCGTTTTACGCAGAAACCATGCCGCCATTGACCGGTGCATCAGGCACAGGGCTGGTTCGCGGAAACAGTTTTAGTCTCTGGGCGGATAAAGGGCGCGTCAATAATATAGAAATATCGGAAGGAGAAATTGAGTTCCCCGAATTCGTCCCGAAATGGGGGCCAACATACTTTCGATTCACGGCAACGGGACGGTCTGAAGATATTCTGGCTGTTCTGGATCACGAGCCACTTCTTTTGTTGGAGAAAATCAATCTTTCACCGGATCAATTCAAGGGTGATGCAACTGCGCAAGTTCAAATCACCCGGCCAAATAAGCGGCGGGTAGACCCTGAAGAATATGCCTATGAGGGCGTTGCAGAATTTCAGAAAATGACCGTTTCTAACTTAGTTGGCGACGTTGATATATTGAATACAAAGGGAACTGTTACCCTGGCTCCGCGGTCGGTTACGGTTTCCGCAGAAGGAGCGTTTGCGGACGCGCCGATTAAGGCCACATGGGTTCAAAATTTCTACAAGGTTGACGGCCCATCCTCGATTGAAATGAGCGGCCGAATAGATGCCGCCGCCGCCGATCTGTTTGGAATATCACTTCGGCAATTCGCTCGTGGCGCGATTGATATGCGCGTGAATGCAACAGGAGAAATTGGGGAATTCGAAGAAATCGAAGTTTTCGCCGACTTATCTCAGACCGAGCTGTCACTTGATACAGTTGGGTACTCAAAACCGGCAAATGTCGAAGCGGTTTGCGTTCTCGATCTGAAGCTGGACCGCGACCGTTTTCTTGTAGAAAGCATGGATATTCGGGGCAAAGATCTTTCCGTTGTGGGATCTTTTGCATTGGACCATTCCGGTTTGCTTTTGTCCGCAAACTTCAGCCAATTTCATCTGGCTGACTCGATTAACTTGTCGATGATTGCTGAACGGTCGACAACAGGCCCGCTGGAGATAACAGCAATAGGGGATCATATAAACGCGGCGCCTGCAATTCAGTCTGTTTTCAAAGGCGCGGCGCAATCAAATGCGGGGGCGAATAAAGAAGGTTGGGGCGCGGGTATTCGGCTAAATGCGCGCATTGACGAAATGCGATTACGTGAGGGCGTTACGCATGCGAACACATCATTTGACTTGTGGTTAGACAAAGAAAAAGTTCAAACCCTGGCTTACTCAGCCAGCGATATAGAGGGAGCGCCTGTCACCGTAGAGCTGGTGCAGAATTCACAAAGCGATGACGATGCTCGCATTATCAAAGCGCAATCCGGCGACTTGGGGCGGCTTCTGCTGGGTATATTTGGATTTGGTGCTGTCGAAGGCGGGCGCGGTGAATTAGAAATCCTGTGGCCACGCGACAACGAAAAAGCGCTATCGGGAACCTTATCGGCTTGGGACCTCATCATTGTTGACGCCCCACTGGTTGCGCGAATTTTCGCTGCCGGGTCGTTAAATGGTTTGAATGACTTACTAAACGGAGAGGGCATCGACCTGAGTTCCGCCTGGGGAGCATTCTCATTCAAGGAAGGCGTAATTTCGATACCGGAAGCGCGGGTCGTAGGACCATCCATAGGTATGAGTGCGGAGGGAGCCGCCAATTTGAGTGATGGCGGCCGCATAAATTTAACAGGCGCTATCGCACCGCTTTATAGTGTGAATTCTGCGCTCGGTGCGGCGCCCGTTATTGGCGATATCCTTGTCGGCAAGAAAGGCGAAGGCGTTTTCGCGGTTGCCTATTCCGTCACTGGACAAACGGGATCACCAACGATTCGCGTAAACCCTCTTTCAGCTTTGACGCCTGGAATTTTTAGAAACCTCTTTCAGCCAGAGCAAACTGACCCCGTGGTTCCCGAGATCAAAAAACAGGACGGCAACAAACAGCGCGAAAGCGACGCGCCCCCGCTAGATAACTAGCGTATCTCGACAATCCCATGTTTCTTCTTGCCGACAGAAAGCTTGATGGCGCCGTCCCGAATGTCAACGTCTGATAGGTTCCGTTCTTCTGACAAAGCGGCATCATTTATCTTCAACGCTCCGGCCTTAATGTGTCGTCTTGCTTCGCCCTTTGAACTGCAGAGGCCCAGCGCAAGAAAGTGGTCAATCGCCGGTGAATGCTTAAATTCGTTTTTGTCCAATGTAATTTTTGGCAAGTCAGCGCCGAGCCCGCCTTGTTCAAAGGTTTTCTGTGCTGTGGCGGCGGCGCTTTCCGCTTCACCGCGGCCGTGCAAAAGCGCCGTCGCCTCGGTCGCAAGAATTTTTTTGGCGTCGTTGATCTCGGCCCCTTCGAGCGTCGACAACCGGTCGACTTCCGACATTGGAAGGATAGTAAATAGTTTCAGCATTCGCTTAACGTCAGCGTCTTCAGTGTTCCGCCAATACTGCCAGTATTCGTACGGGGGCAATGACTGCGAATTCAACCAGACCGCGCCATCCTCTGTCTTACCCATTTTTTTGCCCGACGCGGTCGTCAGCAGTGGCGTTGTCAAACCGAACACCTCGACATTGTCTTTGCGCCGGCAGAGGTCTACGCCATTGACAATATTGCCCCATTGGTCTGATCCGCCCAGCTGAAATCGGCACCCATGCCGGCGATACAGCTCATGGAAATCAAACGCCTGCATGAGCATGTAATTGAACTCTAGAAAAGTCAGCGGGCTCTCTCGTTCCAGTCTCAACTTTACGCTGTCAAAAGTCAGCATACGGTTTATCGTGAAATGAGATCCGTAATCGCGCAAGAAATCCACATAGCCGAGGGCATCGAGCCATTCCGCATTGTTAGCCATGATTGCGCCAGTTGCGTCATCGTCAAACCGAAGAAATGATTCAAACACGCCTTTGATCGATTGAATGTTTGAGTCGATTTGTTCGTTGGTTAGGAGCTGGCGCTGCGTGTCTTTTCCCGACGGGTCGCCAATTTTGGTCGTTCCGCCCCCCATAAGCGTAATCGGGCGGTGCCCTGTCTGCTGAAGCCAATAGAGCATCATGATCTGCACCAGGCTGCCGGCGTGCAAGCTCGGCGCAGTTGCATCAAAGCCGATATAAGCAGTTACGGTTTCTTTGGTGAGAAGGGCGTCCAAGCCCTCAAGGTTTGTGCCCTGGTGAATGAATCCACGCTCGGCGAGCACGTTTAGGTAATCAGATGCGAAAGCGTTATCATTCGTCATGGGAGCGATGTGTAGGTTCGGTCAAGAAAAATCAAAGCCTATGGGATATCGGGCGCGACTCCCTTAATCAAGCAAAGTCTGAGAATTCGAGCGGGAGCAAAAATGGCGGATCAGTTGACGGCAATTGGACTGATGAGCGGCACGTCATTGGACGGAATCGATGCAGCGTTAATCAAGACCGACGGTCGTGAAACCGTAGAATTTGGGCCATCGATCACGGCGCCGTATTCGCGCGACCTCAAAATCTGGATACGGCGCGCGATAAAGGCCGCTCTGGAGGGGCGTGACGGCGCAGCCGACATCGGAAAGGCCGCCGGCGAAGTTACATTGGCCCATGTGGATGCAGTGGAGGCCCTCCTACGCAAAGCCGCCATAAAACGAACCGACGTGGATGTTATCGGTTTTCACGGGCAAACGATTCTCCACCGACCGTCTCGCGCCGACGTAAGTAATGGTCGAACCTGGCAAATCGGAGATGGTGATGTTCTGGCCAAGGATACGCGGATTGATGTTGTCAGCAACTTTCGCGCCGCGGATGTCAGCGCCGGCGGCGAGGGCGCGCCATTTGCACCGATCTATCATCGCGCGCTGACAAAGAAAGACGAGAAGCTTGGTGACTTGACGGTCGGCGTTTTAAACCTTGGCGGGGTTTCAAACCTCACTTTTATCCCACCGTCGAACAAAGAGACGGACCTGATCGCCTTTGATTGCGGGCCAGGGAACGGTCTTTTGGATGAGTGGATGGAGTTTAAGACCGGCGAGGCAATGGATCGCAACGGCGCTGCAGCCCGAAACGGTAATGTGCACACAGACATTCTTCGAACAATGCTATTGCATCCTTATTTGCGTAGAAAACCACCTAAATCTATAGACCGGTATGATTTCAAATGGGATGCAATACGCGGATTAACGACAGAAGACGGCGCCGCCACGCTCACTGCGTTTACCGCGGCGTGCGTTCGCCAATCTGCAGACTTTCTCCCCGCGGCGCCGGACCGGTGGATTGTTTGCGGAGGCGGGCGCCGCAATCCTGCAATGATGGAAGCGCTGTCCAAAGCGATGTCGGCCCCGGTCATGCCGGCGGAAGAGGTTGATTGGCGAGGTGATGATCTTGAGGCCGAGTGTTTTGCTTACCTTGCCGTCCGGTCTTTAAAGAAATTACCGTTGAGTTTTCCGAAGACGACAAGAGTTCCAATGCCGATGTTGGGCGGGGAATTTCATCGTGCGCCGTACTAACGAATTTTTGTTTAGATTTGTGCGCCGATTAACCAATTGCCAGTTGAATATCACTGTGATTTGAGCCATACTCTCTTCCACGTTCAATAGTTTGAGAGGAGGTGATCTGATGTCGAGTGATTTCAAAAAGCCGGAGCGGTTTTTGCGGGATATGCGCGTTTCAGAGCAGCCTCTGGATCCTCGCTGAACCGACGAGATCAAATCGATTTCGAAGCCGTTCGGCCCATGAAATTGCGAAAAAGCCGCTCAGAAAATGGGCGGCTTTTTTCGTTCGAGCCGTTATCATGTCCTAAAGCAAAGGACAGTGTCGGGCCGACAAAGTGGCGCTTGACTAAATGCATTTCTGGATCAAATAGGATGTGGGCCGCGGTTGTCGGGCAGGCGTGGCGGTGAAAATTCGAATTATTAAAGGCGCATGGCTCTTATGGTCGAGCGACTAACACCAGCCGAACGGGCGGCGTTTAGATCGGACTTTCCTGATTGGGCGTTCGCAGAAGACCGTGACGCAGTCCGGAAAATCTTCGTTTTTAAGAACTTTGCGCAGGCCTGGGGTTTTATGTGCGAAGTTGCGCTCTGCGCCGAAAAAGCTGACCATCACCCGGAATGGTTTAACGTTTACAACAAGGTGGACGTCACATTGACAACTCACGATGCGGGCGGGTTGTCGTACAAAGACGTGGAATTGGTCCGCAATATCGAAGTTATCGCAAAGGATCGCCAGATAGCGGACTAACGTGGCGCGACGTCACAAATATGCCTTGCATCGGCCTTTGTCAGGCCGATTAAAAATCGTAATGATCCCAATAATTTAACAAAGGGACGAGGATAATGGCGACAATTGCGCTGGTTGATGACGACGAAAACATTTTGACCTCAGTATCTATGGCGCTGGAGGCTGATGGCCACACTGTCCACAAATTTGAAGACGGTGCGGCGGCGCTGGAGCACATTCAAGCGACGCCGCCGGATATGGTCGTTTCCGATATCAAAATGCCGACCATGGACGGCATGGAATTGCTTCGCCGTATTCGTCAATCTTCTGATTTGCCGCTCATCTTTTTAACGTCAAAAGACGAAGAGATTGACGAAGTTCTCGGTCTGACGATGGGCGCCGACGACTATGTCAAAAAACCCTTCTCACAGCGGCTCTTGATTGAGCGCGTTAAAGCGGTATTGCGGCGAAACCAAGCGAGTGAGACGCCGACGGAGGAGGAAGAAAAGAAAATCTTACGACGCGGCAACCTGACTCTTGATCCCATGCGTCATGCCTGCTTGTGGAAGGAACAGCCCGTCACACTTACGGTGACAGAGTTTCTTATTTTAGAAGCGCTGGCGCAACGCCCGGGTTTCGTTAAAAGTCGGGACCAGCTGATGGACGCGGCCTACGATGATCAGGTCTATGTTGATGATCGAACGATTGACAGCCATATAAAGCGTGTACGGAAAAAATTCCGTGTTATCGATAAAGAATTTGATTCAATAGAAACGCTATATGGCGTCGGATACAAATATACAGACGTCTGACGTATTATGGATCGATCTGGCGCGATTGTGCGGCGAAAAAAGGGTCGGGTTGCGCTTTCGCGCCTTACCCTGACTATTATTCTCGCCAATCTAATTGGGCTTACAATCCTTCTTTTAGGCTCATTTGCGTTGACGCAATATCGCGATGGATTGGTTCAAGCCAAATTAGAAGGCGTGCGGGCGCAAGCGCAGATCATCGCAGACGTTTTGGCGCAAGTTGCGATTGACGAGAGCTCCTGCCAGCCGGTGGAAGAGGCGGACATTGAGCAAAGAGGTGAGGAAACAACGCTTTGTTCTCTTGCTCTTAATCAAGGTGATGTTCGGGAAGTATTTAACCGGGTTTGGGACAGCTTTGAAGGCAGGGTTAGAATATTCAACGCCCCGCAGACATTCGCTAATCCGCCTGTTTCAGATGCAAACGCGCTGCTTATCGAAGATGTTGTCCTTCGCGAAGATGAGATCGTAGCCGAGGAATTGCCGCCAATCGACGACACCGCGAGATCAAGACTGTTGCGAGAACAGGACGTCTGGCGTTCGGTAAGTCGATTTTTCTCCCGAGACTACCGGAGCGTGGCGAGCCGGCGGACTCTCGAGATGGAGTTGAACAGCGCGTTGGCGTCCTCGCCATTTGCGGAGGAGCGCGGCGCCACCTCTGTTCGTATTAATGAAGAGGGAGAGTTAGTTGCGTCGGTTTCGGTGCCGATTCGCCGTGTCCAGGCGATTTATGGCATGGTGACGGCCGAAATTGGCGGTATTGATGCGCTCGTAGAAGAAGCTCGCCTTTCGATTTTACCGTTTTTTGGTTGGGCATGCGCCGCGGCAATACTCTCATCACTGATGTTGACCGCCACTATAGCGCAACCAATCCGGCAATTGGCGATTGCCGCCGACAAGGTGCGTGAAGGGATCGTCACTGCGGGAAGAGCGCGCATTCCAGACTTTACGCGTCGGCGCGATGAAATTGGCGAACTCTCGGGTTCCTTAAAATCCATGACGAATGCGATTTACGCACGCATCGACGCGATAGAAAGCTTTGCAGCAGATGTAGCCCATGAACTCAAAAATCCGCTCACATCAATACGGAGCGCAACCGAAACACTCACGATAGCAAAGACACCGGAGGCGCAGGAAAAACTGATGGGCGTAATCCAGAACGATGTTGCCCGAATGGATCGATTGATCACAGATATTTCAAACGCCTCGCGTTTGGACGCAGAGCTGGCGCGTGAAACCCGTGAAGCGGTAGATGTTTCCCAGCTTATTAAAGATATCGTCTCTATGTATCAGGATATTTCTGGCGCGAGCGATGCACGAGTCGTGTTTGAACCGGCGGTGCAAGCTGTATATATCCTCGGAAACCCTTCCGCACTAGGACAGGTTGTTCGAAATCTCATCGATAACGCAAGATCATTTAGTCCGGATGACGGCTCGGTGCAAATTTTTCTTGAGCCCCCGACGCAACGGGAGGAGCGCGTACGGATTATCGTCGAAGACGATGGACCCGGCATTCCTCCGGACACCCTGGAGAAGATCTTTTCACGCTTCTACACAAAGCGCCCCAAAGGGGCGGACTTTGGCAATAACTCCGGTCTTGGTCTCGCCATTTCCCGGCAGATCGTGAATTCACATGGGGGCGTAATTTTCGCGGAAAATCGTCTTTCGGACCCAACAAATCCAAACAGCGAACCGCGCGGCGCGAGATTCGTAGTTGAATTACCGCTTGGATAACAAGGGGTCAGAGATTTTTGCGGTGTGCACCTTGCAGCCGTACTGCTGGCTTTCATTCCAAACGCAAAAAGTCCGGCACAGTAATTGTTGTAGTCATTCGCGTCTTTTTTGCCACCCCATACGCATTCAGCTGTTGCAAAATTTAGGCTTTGTAGCGCTTTGCGCCTGATTTCGACCTTTAAAATTCGCGTTTGGTCGCTGCTGCAACTGGCGCATATGCCTACATAATGCTTGAGAAACTGTGCCGGAAACTCAAATTTATATGGACAACGCTCTCAAATCGAGCACCATATCAAGACAATATCGGCTTAATTTGGAAATGCGATGATCGGGTTGGTAGTGGTAACGCATGGTCGGTTGGCGGAAGAATTTCTTTCCGCCGCAGAACACGTCGTTGGACCACAAAACAATGTGCGCTCAGTATCGATTGGCCCGGACGACGATATGGAAAAACGTCGTCAGGATATTCTCGACGCGGCGACTGACGTCAACGATGGTGACGGCGTCATCATACTAACGGACATGTTTGGCGGCACGCCGTCAAATTTGGCGATCGCTGTTATGGAAAAAGCGAAAGCCGAGGTCGTGGCCGGCGTCAATCTTCCAATGCTGATAAAGCTTGCGTCGGTACGGGAGAATGTTGAGTTGGCCGAAGCCGTCAAAGCCGCACACGAGGCCGGCAGAAAATATATCAACGTTGCATCCTGGGTATTGTCAGGCGAAACCGCAGATTAAGTGTCCGATCAAGCCTCTACCAGTGTCAAAATTTCAAACCGGCTGGGCCTGCATGCGCGTGCATCAGCGAAATTTTGCAAAACTGCCTCTGCATTTGACGCAGAAGTTAGTGTTTCGAAAGACGGTTTCACTGTACGCGGTGATTCTGTGCTCGATCTTCTGATGCTTGTCGCGCACAAAGGCTCTGACATAAAAATAGTTGCTGATGGCCCACAAGCCGCTGAAGCCGTCGAAACCTTGAGACGGTTGGTTGAAGATCGCTTTGGGGAGCCAGATTAGCAGCTCGTTGTTTAGATTAGACCGATATATCGTCCGTAATGGACGAAGATATCGTGACGGATTGGCCATCGCGTAGCCTTTCGCCGCCACGGATAATCACCTGATCGCCGTCTTTTACGTTGCCAATGACTTCGATAAGGTCGCCGTCTGCGATCCCCAGCGTAACGTCCACGCGTTTTGCAGTATTGTCATTATCCGCCAAAAATACGCTTATGCGATCCGCACGCAAAACAAGTGCGTCGCGCGGCACAGCAATCACATTCCGCTCAGCAGCAGTCGGCAACATCAGACGAACGGGCGATCCAATGAACCAAGTTGTGTCTGGTAATTCGACCCTCAGTTCAAGAAGGCGACTGAGTTCATCGCCAACGGGGATAATGGCGCGCACAACGCCCAACGCATTTTCCTGCCCATTCACAACAGGGATTTGACCGCCTACGGAAATATTCCGTACAAGGCTCGCCGGTGCGCGTGCGGTGACTTCCAATCCAACAGTATCAACAAGTCTCACAAGTTCAGTGCCAGCAGTGGCGAATTCGCCAACTTGCGATTCCTGACTGACAACGCGGCCGGCGAAAGGCGCGGTTACGGTCGTTCGCTGAAGATTGACCTGCGCGCGTTCCAGCGCCACTTGCGCCTGCGCCAAGGATTGCCGGGCCTCATCGCGTCGCGAGCGCATTTCATCCATCGACGCTTCCGATTCCCCGGCATCCTCGCCAAGTCCTGCAAACCGTTCGTAAAGAGCATTTTGATAGTTCGCCCGTGCGCGCAGCATTCGAACTTGCGCGGCGGCGTCGTCACGCACAAACTGGGCGTCGTTGACTTCGAGCCGCGCGATGACATCGCCCTCATTGACCTCGGCGCCAACCTCGGCGACCCATTCGATTTTTCCCGCTGTCGCCGCTGCCACCAGACTATCGCGTTTTGACACCACTGATCCGGGGGTTTCTGACTGCGGCGCAAGCTGGGTCTGCACCGCCGCAGCGGTCGTCACGATGGCTGGCGGGGGGCCTTGCCGAGCGCCCTCAGGAGCCGCCGCGCTTTCTGCCGATTGTTGACCTGTGAGGAACGATAATGTCCCCGCACAAACTAAAACAACAGCGGCGGCGCTGGCGATTGCTATTTTTCTGTTCATTGAATACTCCCTGTTACTCAGCAGGTTGCAGCGCTAATTTGTCAGCCGGCTCATCCGCCGTCTCGGCGCCGAGCTGCAGCAAGGCAGGTAAAAGCAACAAAGTGAAAAGCGCCGAGATAGCCATGCCGCCAACAATCACGGTCGATAACCCACGGTAAATCAGGCTTCCGGCGCCCGGTGAAAATACAAGCGGAAGCATGCCCATCAATGATGTAGAGGTCGACATGAATATCGGCCGTATACGAAGCTGTAGGGCGTCGCGAACAGCCTCGCGCCGGGACTTGCCGGCGGCTTCGGAGGCGCGGGTCTGGGCGACGAGCAAAATTGCATTGTTCACGACAAGACCAAGTAAGATGATAAATCCAATCATCCCGAGCAAATCGAGCGGGGTCGGATTAATAAGGTTCAAAAGGCGCATAGCAAGAACGCCGCCAACCGCAGCCATAGGGAGCGTAACAATAACTAGCGCCGAGTCTTTCGGCGATTTAAACAAAGCCGCCATGATCAAAAACAAAATAGCGATCGCCAACAAGAAGTTGCTGCTTAGATTTTTAACAGCACGCGCCAGAGAATCCGCGTCACCGCCCCATTTCACAGAAGCGCCCTGGGGCAAAACTTCGTAGAGTTGTCGTTCGGCGTTCAGTTTTAATGCCTCGACAGCTGGCCCAAGCGCCATTCCGTCCGGCGGGTTTACGCCTAATGAAATCGTGCGACGACCGTCAAGGCGGCGGATCTGTTGCGGACCCACGCTCCTCGAGATGGTGGCCAACTCTCCGAGCGGGACTACGGCGCCGTTTGGCGTTGCGATCGGTGCGTTTTCCAAAAATTCCGGGGTGGACCAGTCGCGCGCCTGTAGAAAAATGTCTATCCGGCCGTCTTCATGAAAAAATTCGCCAAGCCATAATCCGTCACCGAACGCGCGCACAGCGCGCGCAACTTCGGCTCTGGTTAATCCGACTTCCGCTATCCTACGGTCATTTGGAATAAGCCGAAGCTCGGGCGTTACGACCTGAGGGTCCGGGTTTGGCCAAACCTGCGCACCCGGCAAAGCCGCCTGGACAATTTCTATGGCTTCCGGGACGGCGTCGCCGAGCCCATCGAAATCGGCGGCTTGCAATTCCAAGCTGATTGAAGCGTCGCCCCCGAAATTGCCAAAGAGATTGCCCTGGCGGGCAAAAACGCGCGTATCAGGGAAGCCGGCCAGAATCTCTTCATTGACGATTTTGACCATCTCATCGATGCGCGACTGATCTTTGATGCGTATGCCCGTGTTTGTTCCCCAGTCCTGAGC
The DNA here is from genome assembly GCA_039186325.1 of Pseudomonadota bacterium. Taxonomy (GTDB): domain Bacteria; phylum Pseudomonadota; class Alphaproteobacteria; order Caulobacterales; family Parvularculaceae; genus Hyphococcus. The sequence goes on from JBCDAD010000009.1 coordinate 38,736, forward strand.
GTATAGATAGTAGTTCCGTAGCGCCGGTTCTTTCTCGCCATCCATGTAAGGTTGTAAACGCTCGACAACGACGTCGGCGAACTCTTCGCGGATCATGTCCGGATTTGCACCCGCCGGGAACATTATGTTGGCGTCTACAGCGTCGCGTTTAACTGGCGGCAAGTAATTGAGTTGTGGCCAGAGTAAAAACCCGATGGCGATCGGAAGGATCGTCAACGCGCCGACAATTGTCAGTCTTCGCGAATTTGTCGCCGTCGCATTCATGATAAAATTCGAAACGCGACGGACAAGAGGAGATGGCGCACCGCCAATATCTACGCTCTCCGATCGACTTCGGATAAAGAGGCGCGCGCCGGTCGGAAGAAGCGTGACAGCGACGAGTAAGCTAAAGGAGACGGCAATCGCAATTGTTAATGCGAGATCAGCGAAGAGTTGGCCTTCGACATCCTCAAAAAACATGATCGGTATAAAGATCGCGACTGTTGTGACCGTCGACGCAAAAAGAGCGCCGAAAACTTGCCCAACGGCCGCTTCCGCGGCCTCTTGGGGATCGCGTCCCTGGTCGCGGAGTCGCACAAAATTCTCGAGTACGACGATAGCGGCGTCAAGCACCATGCCGACCGCGAAAGCGAGGCCGGCAAGCGAAATTACATTTATCGATCGCCCAAAAAGGTTCAGGACGATAATGGTTGCGGTCAGGCAAATGGGAATAGCGGCGGCGATTAGCAGCGTCGCGATGGAACGCCGTAGAAATAGCCATAATGCGCCAACGGCGAGCATTACGCCAAGCAGCAGGTTTCCCGTCAGCAAAGATATTGCGCGTTTGATGAATACGGACGGGTCAAAACTTTTTTGAATCGAGTATCCCATCTCCGCCAGGGTGCCAGCGTTCATTTCATCAAGGACAACGGTAAGGTCGTCGAGAGCTTTGAGCGTGTTTGCGCCTTGCTCGCGCATAACGCGCATGCCAATTGCGGGATTTCCGTTTTGGTAGACAACGCCGCCGCCGCCATCCGGCCCCACGCTCACTTCCGCGATATCGCCAAGCTTAATTGGCGCGCCATCGCGCCAGGCCAATATGGTCTCACGTAGTTGATCCGCGCTGAAACGGCCCTCGAAGCGCATGGTATAGTTCCGTCGCCCAACCTCAACCGACCCGCCAGTGACATCGCTTGACCGATTGACGTTCTGCGCAATTTCCTCAAGGGATACGCCGAGCTGCGCAGTTAAATAGGGATCGAAGGCTATACGGACGATCTGCTCTCCGTCATCGGAGTTTACATCGATGCCGCCGACGCCTGGAACGGCCTCAATAGCAGGCGCAATGCGTTGCTCCGCAAATTCGCTCAGAGACACGTCGCTATTATTGCCGGGCAGTTTTTGCAGGAACAAGAAGATCAGTGTCTGTGCAGAATCGCCGCCGCCGCCGCTGTTTATGCGCGGCCGTTCTGCTTCTGCAGGCAACCCTCTCACGCGTTGCAAGCGCGCGTTCACTTCAGTGAACGCCTGATCCATATCCGTACCCAGAGAAAACTCGAGCGACATCCATGCGCCGCCATTGTTCGACCAGGATTGCAGGGTTCGCAAGCCAGGAATGCCTCGCAGTTCGCGTTCGATCGGCTCGACAATCTCGCTTTCGACCTCGCGGGGGGAGGCGGCGCGCCACTGCGTCCAGATGCCAAGCTGCGGCCGTTCGATTTGCGGGAAGAGTTGAACCGGCAGTCTTGAAATGGACAAAGCGCCAAGCAGCGTAATGATGGCGAGGACAACGCCGGCCGCCGCTGGATTCTTCAGACACAGTCTTGTTAGCCCCATGCGGCCCGCTCCCAACCAGTATTCGCCGAGTATGTGTTACGGGAATTCAACCGGAATGCACCTGCTTATCGACGAGGCGTATGTAACAAGCGGTAAACGGCCAGACCGTGTGCAAGACGTTAAAAACTGGTTACTGCGTTGATCGGCCTAGTTTTTCGCGTTGCAACTTGATCTCTTCGCGTTGTCGCCGAATTTCCGTTTCCGCGTGTTCAAGAGCGTCTTCCTGTAATTTGAGGAGTTTTCTTGTTTTTTCGTTGCGCCGCTCAGCATTTTCTTGTTGCCGATCCACGCGGCGTTTCAGTTCAGTCCGCCAGGCGTTGAAAGCGCGTCGTTGCTGATTCAATTCTCTCCGCATTTTTTGGTTTTCATCGTGAAACTCTCGGCGGAGGAGACTGAGCATCTCTTCCGAAACCGATGTGTCGGCCGCAATGCGGTCCTTTAGTCCTTCCAATTCCTGAAAGGCGTCTTCAAAAGCAATTTCACCAGACCGCCGAAGCGTCTCTATTGCTTCATCATCCCATCGAATGCTTTCATCGGTAAGCGAATCTTCCATCGCATCTATCATCAGATCTACATGCTCAGACCAGTCGCCCGGGAAACTGGGATCGATTGCGAATGAAAAAGCGAGGTCGTTTTGGATTTTGTCGGCGCCGCCATCGAGCGCGTTGTCGGCTATACGCACAAATCCCGGCGCGCGTTGAAATGCAAGTTCAGGCGGCTGAGGCGTGTCCACTGGCTCGACGGCGAATGGCGGGAGCGGCTCCGGTGAACCGTTTGTCACTTCAGGCCTGGGCATCGGCGGCGCAACGACATGAGCAGGATTTATCGGAAAGCCTTCCTGCAGCACTTCAAAATGGAGATGCGGGCTGGTCGCCTGTCCGGTGGAACCAACCTGGCCAATCGTGTCGCCGGCGCGAACGTCATCCCCTTTGTTCACGGCGAACGAATCCAGATGTGCATATCGTGTAGTCAAACCGTGTCCGTGATCAATTACGACTATTTTGCCCCAACCCGTCATGCCCTTGTATCGGTTTGTCGCCGCGACGACCCGGCCATCTCCCGCAGCGCGTACAATTGTTCCTCGATTGGCTTTGATATCGACGCCCCGATGACCTCGCTGGTCGGTAAGGTCAGTAGCGATCGGTTGTTCGAAAGCCATTATGACGGCGCCCGAAACCGGCGAAACCGTGAGAGCTTTTTTCGTTCCTGGTGTTACGGTGACGGCTGCTTGCGCTGCCGCGAGCAAACCAACGACCAACGCTGTCGCAATCATTGCAACGCGTCTAAACGCGGATACTTCAATCGGTTGCGTATATCCGCTCAAGATGGCGTTGAGACGCTCACGCCGTGATTTTCTGTCGGCGGACGCGAAGGACGGGACAAGCAGTTTTTGCGAAAAACTATCACGGTCATTATTCCGGGATGCAAACTTCAATCCCTGTACAAAGCAACGGGCGTATTTTTGCCGACTGGCCCCCGCTTTAAGTACAATTTCGTCAGCCGACTGCTCGGCGGCGAGAGAAACCCGATGAACAAGTTTTCGCATGACGGGATTAAACCAGAAGACTGTATTAACCAATCCGCAAAAAGCAAATAACCAAGTGTCACGTCGTCTGATATGCGCCATCTCGTGCGCCACCATCAGAACGACTTCATCGTGTGAAATGCTATCAGTTATATTGGATGGCAGGTAGATCTTATGCCTAAGGAAGCCATCAACACATACGCTGCGTATAGAACTCGATATAACATAGCGCGGTTGATTTTTGATGCCGATCCGTATGCGCCATTCTTCGAAATCCGCCAACAGCTTGCTGTCTTCCAGCGCAACCGCCGTTGCTGAGCCGATGGCAAAGAAAACGGCCCGAAACAGCCCTAATGAAAGGAGCAAGGCGACTCCGTAGAGATATAGAAGCGCCGCTGCATCGAACACTTCCTCAACGGACCATGTCGATGAACGCGTCGCTGGAAGATCGATATTGGCTGTGGGTTCGGCAAATGTCGTCCCGTATTCAATCGTCACAGGATTGGGCGGCGCGATTGGTGGCCGCAATGACAGTCCATATGCCGAGATTATCGGCGCCAGTATGACGGGCGCAACGGCAAGAAGAAGCGCAACGGTCCAGATTCTATTGTTGACGCGGCTTGGAATGTCATACGAAATTTTTTCCGAAACAAGCAAAATGAAGGGCGCCCAGACGAGTGACAGGGCGAGGCAGAAAAAAACGGGCTCGATGGTGATAAAACTCATTTGTCCGCCTCCCGAAGAACCGCCTCGAGTTCGGCAATTTCGTCGTCGTCCAATAATTTGGAGTCGGCGAAGAAAGCCGCCGTCGGCGGGGCGTCCAATTCCATAACCCGCGCAGAAAAATCGGAAATGATTCGGCCCAGCAATGCGATTTTCCCGACGCTCGCCGAGTATGTATTTGCTGCGCCGTCGGTGTTTTTGAATATCAGGCCTTTTTCGCTCATGCGTTCAAGGACTGTTCGAACGGTTGAGTAAGACCAGTCGAATTTCTGACCGATTTCACTGTGAATAGCCCTGGCGGTGAGGTGGGGTTCACGCCAGAGAAGCTTTAGGATCGCCAATTCGGGTTTGGTTGGGTCGGGGCTGGGGCTGTCGCTCATCTGGGTCGATCCTCCCAATTTTCAGAGTTTTGGTTCAGGCGCAAAGAGGTGCTACATATGTAGCCAATAATGTAATGTTACAGTTGTAGCAAGAGAAAAATATTCGCGCCGGCATTCCCTGGGACCAGAGGAGTGAAATTTGCGACGAATCGAGCGGCTAGATGTCGAGCGCGTCCTGCACAAAAGCCGCGTTGTCCTGAATGAACTGAAAACGGGCTTCGGGCTTTTTGCCCATTAAGCGTGAGACCAGCCCAGAGGCGTCGGCAATCTTATCCTCAGCGATTACAACACGCGCCAGGACACGTGTCGCCGGGTCCATTGTGGTCTCTTTAAGTTGCGCCGGCATCATTTCTCCGAGCCCTTTAAATCGTCCCACGTCGACTTTCTGATTGGACTTGAATTCAGATTCGAGGAGTTGATCGCGTTCTTCGTCATTCATGGCGTAAACAGATTTTCCGCCAGCCGTTAACCGATAGAGCGGGGGTTGTGCGAGATACAAGCGCCCCGCCGAAATAAGTTCCGGCATTTCCTGGTGGAAGAACGTGATTAGCAGTGCAGCAATATGAGCGCCGTCGACGTCTGCATCTGTCATGATGATGATTTTTTCGTAGCGCAACGCGTCAAGGTCAAAACGTCCGCCAAGTCCAGCGCCCAAGGCTTGCGCGATGTCGGCGATTTCCTGGTTGGCGAGAATTTTGTCGCGCGGAGCAGAGGCGACGTTGAGAATCTTTCCGCGCAAAGGCAGGATCGCCTGTGTTGCACGGTTACGTGCTTGTTTGGCCGACCCGCCGGCGCTGTCGCCTTCAACCAGAAAAATCTCTGTGCCCTGACGATTAGCGTTGGAGCAATCGGCGAGCTTTCCCGGCAAACGGAGCTTTCGCGTCGCAGCTTGGCGAGAGACCTCTTTTTCTTTGCGGCGGCGCTGTCTTTCCTCGGCCCGGTCGATCACCCATTCGACTAGGTCGCCAGCCTGTTTCGGATTGGAGGCAAGCCAATGGTCGAACGCCGGCCGTACGGCGTTTTCTACGATGCGTTGGGCTTCAGCGGTCGCTAATTTATCTTTCGTTTGCCCCTGAAACTCCGGGTTGCGCACAAATACGGACAAAAGAGCGCCGGCGGTTCCTAATACGTCCTCGGCGGTTACGTTCGTAGCTTTCTTGTTGCCGGCAAGTTCACCGTAGGCCTTTAAGCCTTTTGTAAGGGCTGAACGCAGGCCCGATTCATGAGTGCCGCCTTCTGGCGTTGGCACGGTGTTGCAATAAGACCGCGCAAATCCGTCAGCGTCCCCAAACCCTGCTGCCCCCCACAAGATCGCCCATTCCACATTGCCATGGCCGCCGTCTTCTTTCCGTTCGACTTTGCCGGTAAACATTTCTTCGGTTACCGTTGGTTTCCCTGCGGACAATGTTTTGAGGTAGTCCGATAACCCCCTTTCAAAATGGAATGTCGCCTCCGCCGGCGTCTGGTCATTTCCTTTGATGACGGAGGGGGCGCATTTCCAACGAATTTCCACGCCGCCAAAGAGGTACGCCTTAGACTGCGCCATTTTATACAGCCGGGCGGGCTTGAATGTGGCTTTGGCGCCAAAAATTTTTGGGTCAGGATGAAACATGACTGTCGTGCCGCGTTTGTTTGGCGCCGGGCCGACTTTTTCGAGCTTTGTGCGCGGTTTTCCGTCTGCATAGGATTGCCGCCACATCGTGCGGTTTCTGCAGACTTCAACGATAAGATCATCGGATAAGGCGTTCACAACCGAAACACCGACACCGTGCAATCCGCCGGACGTCACATACGCTTTGCCGTCAAATTTTCCACCGGAATGCAACGTTGTCATAATGACTTCGAGCGCCGACTTCTTTTTAAATTTTGGATGGGGATCAACGGGAATGCCGCGCCCATTGTCCGATACGGACAGATAACCATCATCATGCAATTCGACTTCTATTCGCGATGCATGGCCAGCGACCGCTTCGTCCATGGCGTTATCCAGGACTTCAGCGAAAAGGTGATGCAGCGCCTTTTCATCCGTACCGCCAATGTACATGCCCGGCCGTTTTCGAACAGGTTCGAGACCTTCCAGGACCTCAATGTCTTTTGCGGAATAGTCGTCCAAAAGATCTTTGTCTTTCTTTTTTGCAGTCGATCGGCTGGCCATGGGGGTCTACGAATTC
>JBCDAD010000010.1:0-42445 GCA_039186325.1 Pseudomonadota bacterium
ATTTGCAGTGATCTATCGATTTTTCTTGCTGATCATCAGCCTAAACTCGAAAACGCCAAAGACGAAACCACTTTCGCCGGACCAGCTGCCGACTGTCACAATCCTTGTCCCCCTATATGACGAAGCAAAAAGCGTTTCGCGACTACTACGCTCGTTGCGCGCGCTCGACTATCCCCAGGAAAAACTGGATATCAAACTCCTGCTGGAAGGAGATGATCGAAACACGATCGAAGAAGTGCGTCGACACAAGCTTGACGATCATTTCGATGTGCTGTTGATCCCTCCTTGCCCGCCGCGCACAAAACCAAAGGCGTGCAATTTTGGCTTGCGTCTGGCGCGCGGCGACTTGATCGTTATCTACGATGCTGAAGACAGACCGGAACCGGATCAAATCCAAAAAGCTGCTTCAGCATTTCATAAGGCCGACGATGATCTCGCCTGCGTTCAGGCAAAATTGAATTATTACAACAAACACGAGAACTGGCTGACACGCCTTTTCACGCTGGAATACTCATTATGGTTTGACTGGCTGCTTCCCGCGCTCCAGGAATTGCGGGCGCCGATACCGCTCGGCGGAACATCAAACTTTTTCCGCACGGATAAACTTATCGAAATTGGCGGGTGGGATCCCTACAACGTCACCGAAGACGCTGACATTGGCATCCGTATCTCGAAACTTGGCTATCGCGTTGAGATCATTGACTCGACAACTTTTGAAGAAGCCAATTGCCGCCTGGGCAACTGGGTTCGCCAACGTTCACGCTGGATGAAGGGCTATTTGCAAACCTGGCTCGTCCACATGCGCAAACCGCATGAAATTATCCGCTCCTCGGGCTGGGGAGGATTCTTGTCGCTCCAACTCTTCGTCGCCGGCAATATTTTTAGCGCCATCATCAATCCTGTTTTATGGACTACGACCTTGATCTGGCTGTTTACCCGCACGGACGCCATCGCCGCGGCGTTTCCAGGTCCGTTGCTGGATTTGAATATGATTGCGCTGGTCGCGGGAAATTCGTTTTTCGTCGCCTTGAGCGTAATCGCGCCGTTGCGCCGAGGATGGTTTGGTCTCGCCGCATATGGACTAACGGCGCCGATTTATTGGCTTTTGACGTCTATCGCCGCCTACAAAGCGCTTTGGCAGATTGTTTTGCGTCCGCACTATTGGGAAAAAACAGAACACGCCATAAGTAAGTCATTCGATCGCGAGTAATCACGGCGCTTTTTCATTCACCCGGTTTAGAGTTTTACCCTTCAATGAAACCGCAATTCAGCCTCATGCCATTCCGCGCCATGAATGGCCTCGGCAATCGGTTCATTATTTTGGATTTGCGCAAGCACAAAGCCAAAATGCACGCCGAGACCGCCCGGTGGATCGCCGCACCGGCGACTGGTCCGGGGTGCGACCAGGTGATCACGATTGAGCAACGCGGCGACACGCCAGAGCCCTTTATGGGGGTTTGGAACGCGGATGGATCAGAAGTGGATGCTTGCGGGAATGCAGCGCGCTGCGTTGGCCGATTACTTATGGACGAGGCGGGAGATGACGGTATTGCGTTTCACACGGGCGCCGGATTGCTGTCCGCAACACGCATCGGCGAAGATCGGGTAGCGATCGATATGGGCGCCCCCAAATTCCACTGGCGCGATATTCCGCTTGCCGAACAAATGGACGATACACGGTTCATCGACGTCAAGCTAGGGCCGATCGACAATCCAGTCCTTTGGGGGCCGTCAGCCGTCAATGTCGGAAATCCCCATTGTGTTTTCTTTGTTGACGACGCGGACGCCCAAGCGATCGATCGTTTTGGCCCGTTGATCGAAAATCATCCGTTGTTTCCAGAACGCGTGAATGTTTCAGTCGCTGAAGTGCAGAGCCGCTATAGTATTCGCCTGCGGGTCTGGGAACGCGGCGTTGGTGTCACTAAAGCTTGCGGCACCGCAGCTTGTGCGGCGTTGGTTTCGGCGAACCGAAGGCGGCTGACGGATAGGAAAGCCACTGTTCATCTGGACGGCGGCCCGCTCGCGATCGAATGGTTAGATACTGATCACATCATGATGACTGGCCCGGTCGCTTTCGATTATGAAGGCGTTCTGCCAGAAATTCAGGAATCTTCGTGAAGCGGATTTATGCGCAAAGCGCTTCGAACATCTCTTTCTTTGCGGGATAAATGTCTTTTGCCGCATAATTGGCGACGATCCGGTCCCGCGCGGCGGCGCCGTATTGCTCCCGCAATTCCGAGTTCTCAAGCAGCATTTCGACCGCTTGCACAATAGCGCTCTTGTCTTTCATGTTGACAAGGTGACCGCTTTCGCCATGGGTAATCAGCTCTCGGACGGGTTCATAGTTTGAGGCTACTAATGCGCAGCCCGCACTCATGGATTCCATCATCGACCACGAAAGAACGAATGGTATTGTCAAATAGATATGAACGGTAGACGCCTGAATTATCTCCCGATACTTGTTGCGGGGGACAAGGCCCGTAAAGTGGACGCGATCCATATCAAATGAGTGAGCCTTTAGCGCGCGGGTTTTGAAACTTTCTCCCGCCGGGAGTTTTTTTCCGTAGGCGACGCGATCTTCGCCGACGATTACGGCATGAGCGTTTGGGCGACGTTTTAGAATATCTTCCAGCGCCGCCATAAATTGCGGAAAACCCCGATAGGGCTCCATTCCTCTCGCGACATAGGTGATGATCTCATCTACGCCGGATAAGTCTGCGTCGTCCAACACCAACCTGGCGTTCGGATTCGGTTTGTAAACGTCTGTATCAATGCCGTCGTGAATGACTTTCATCTTTTCGCGAAAGCAGTCTGGAAACTGATTGTTCTGAAAATGCGTCGGACAAATACCGACATCGCAACTGGCGAGATCCGTTAGGATCGCTGCGTTGCGCGCCCGGCCCCGTAAATCGTCATCCAGTTCCCGTTTTTCTCGACCGAAATACTCCACGTCGGGCGCGTTGCGTTGATAATACCATTCAAAATAGCCGACATATCTCGCGTTTGGCCAAACGTCTTTCGCAAAAAGCCCCGGCCCCCAACCGGAATGGGCGACGACAATATCCGGGTTCAGGCCTGATTTCCGCAATCCGAGCGCCGCCCGCGCCATGCCCTGCCCGTTGATTGCGGCGTTTTCAAAGTTCGCCACGTAAGGGTGTATTTTCTCGCTCACCGCGCGGTGCGGTTCGTAGTTGAAAACCCGCAAGCCCGGCAATTCGCTATTTTTGCGTTGTGTGCCGAACCACACGTCCCAGCCTTCATTTTTTAAATATAGGCCGAGTGAACCGAACTGAGCAGGAAAATTATTGTGAAGAAAAAGGATCTGCATGAAAGCGTCAGTCTTCGCGCATTGATCGCGTCAATGCGTCAGTCAACGGGCGAAGCAGATAGTTGATTGCTGGTCTTTTTCCGGTGCGGATAAACGCATCCGCCGGCATGCCCGGAACAAGTGACTGACCACGCAGCGCATCGGCAAGCCCTTCTTTGTCCGGTAAGTCAATCAGCACAAGGAAGTATGGTAATCCTGTAACTTCATCCGTCAGGCTGTCGGCGGAGACCGAACGGACGTTGCCGATTGTTTCTGGCGTTGAACGGACGCTGAACGCCGAAAATCGTATTAACGCATCCTGGCCAGCATGCACCTTTTCAATATCTGTCGGCGAAACGCGAGCGGCGACCTCTAAGACATCATTGTCCGGAACAATATCCATAACCACCTCACCTGGCGCAATTACCCCGCCAACGGTGTGAACCGCCAACCCGATAACGCGGCCAGCTTGCGGCGCTTTCAATTCCGTCCGTCGCAAGGCGTCCGCTGCGGTAATGCGTTCTTCGGTGCGCTCTGCAATTGCAACTTCCGCTTCGCGCAAATCAGCGATCGCCTCTTCACGCATTGTCTCGTCAATGCGCTCCATCTCCAACCGCGCTTCAGCGATGATACTCTCAGCCTCAGCAAGACGCGCCGTCAGCGAGCCGCGTTCTCCAACCAGGCGTTCACTTTCTCGCTCCAATGCGCGAAGGCGCGTCAATGGCGCAAAACCCTTCTCGTAAAGACCGCGTACACTTTCCAATTCGTCATTGATAAGGCGCAGTTGAGAGGCGATGGATCGCCGTTGAGCTTGAATGCCCGTCATGCGTTCTTGCTGTTGCGTAATCCGTTCATTGAGTAATGATTTTTGTTGCGCTCGCGTCGCTGCGCGCGCCGCAAAGAGATTTTTTTGTCCGGTGAATGTCGCCCTGAATTCCGGCTTTTCAAGCACGTCGGCGACACCGGCCGGCGCGCCGATCTCAGAAGCGCCGTCCCTTTCGGAAATCAGTCGCGCCCGGCGCGCGTAAAGTTCCGATAACTGACTATCGATTTGAGCAAGATTCGCCTTTGCAAGCGTATCATCAAGGCGCGCCAAAACCGCCCCGGCCTCCACCAGCTCGCCCTCACGCACAAGAATGTCGCCGATCACGCCGCCTTCAAGATGTTGAACAGTTTTGCGATTACTTTCGACAACAACCTGCCCCGCCGCGATAACAGCGCTGTCAATTGGCGCAAGGATCGACCAAAGCGCAAGACCGCCAAAGACTGCGATCACGACACCCATACCAAAGCGGCTGAACCAGCTCGCTGGCGCAGGCGGTTTTAATTCTTCGCTATCCTGCGGCGCCACCGCCTGCCCCCTGTCGTTGTTTCGCGTTTGCGTCAAATGAAGCGACCATACCTGGTGCGATTTTTTTCAATACATCATCACGCGGACCAAATGCTTTCATTTCACCATCCTGGAGCATCAGAAGCTTGTCGACAAACGCGATAGCGCTTGGGCGATGTGCGACGATTACCGTGGTGGCGCCCCGCGATTTTAATCCTTGCACTGCATTTGCTAACGCCGCGTCGCCATCGGCGTCGAGATTTGCATTAGGTTCATCGAGAACGACCAATACCGGGTTGCCAAACAACGCCCGGGCAAGCCCCAGGCGTTGCTTTTGCCCTGCTGAGAGCAAGCGTCCGCGATCGCCGATGTCGGTGTCATATCCGTCAGGTAAACCAAGGATCATCTGATGGGCCCCAGCCGCCTCAGCGGCCGCAATGATATCTTCAGCGTTTGCATCTTCCCGGAAACGCGCAATATTGCTGGCGGCGGAGCCGGCGAATAATTCAATCTCCTGGGGCAGGTAGCCGACATAAGGGCCAAGGGCGTCCCGGTCCCATTGGTCCAGACTAGCCCCGTCAATTCGGATATCGCCAGAAATGACCCGTTCAACGCCAACCAAGGCTCTCGCCAGCGTCGACTTGCCAGCGGCGCTTGGCCCCACAATTCCTAGCGCCTCCCCGGCGCCAAGACGGAAGGATACGCCCTTCACGATCGGCTTTTTTGCATTGATCGGTTGAGCAAACAATCGTTCGACTTCGACTTTGCCCGCAGGCGCCGGAAGCGCGGTCTTTTCTTTTTCATCCGACCCGGCGGCCAAAAACGTTTTCAGGCGTTGATAAGAAATGCCGGTCGCCGCAAAATTGCGCCATTGGCTGGTGACAACTTCTATAGGCGCCAGCGCGCGGCCGGTGATGATTGAAGCAGCGATCATCACGCCGGGTGTGACTTCCTGTTGAATGGCGAGAAAAGCGCCGGTGCCGAGGATCGCAGACTGAAGAAATAGTCGTGTCGCTTTCGAAACCGCCGTTAATCCGCCATTTCTATCGACCGCACTAACCGCAAAGTCTGATGCAAAATCACTCTGCGCGATCCAGCGCTTTTTGAGCCCGCCGCGCATGCCCATGGCGTCCGCTGCACTTGCATTTCGCAGTGTTTCGGCCGCCAAAGTATCAGCCCGCCCAACCGACTTCTGCGCCTCTTCATTGGCTTTGCGCGACCAACGCTCATTAAGCAGCGCAAGCGACAAAAGGATAAGCAGCCCGATCGTCGCGACAACGCCGAGCAACCAGTGCATCAGATAAACCATCAGAAGAAAAATCGGCGTCCAGGGCGCGTCGAAAATCGCCGTCAACGCCGGACTGGCGACAAACTGCCGAATTTGCCGCAAATCTCGCAATGGTCGCTCAGCCATACCGCCCGTTATGCGGGCCGCATCCATGGCAAAATTGAACGTCAGATTTTGAAGTTTCTTCTCGAACGCCACGCCCGCCCGGGATAACAGCGCGCCGCGCGCAAAATCCAATGCGGCCATTGCAGCGAAAAGCCCGAAAGTCAGCAATGTTATGACCGCAAGCGTCTCAAAACTGCGGCTGGACAGAACCCGATCGTAGATTTGCAACATGTAAATCGGGCCGGTCAGCATCAGGAGATTGACAAACAGGCTGAAAAACGCCGCTTGCCGCAACAAATCTTCGGTCGCTTTTCGCGCCTCGCGCAGCGCCGCTGGCTGATTTTCCGGTTTGTTAACCATTTATGCCGCGCCTCTCCACATCCGCCAGCGCGTTTATTGAACGCCGATTTTCCAAGTGCAACGTTCTCATTCGCAAAAAACCGCTCCCCGGCAACACCCCATATAGGCGGCGATCTTATATAGCGCGCCAAAAGAAGAGGTAAATCCTTGCAAAGAATAGGCGATTTCCGGGTTGTACGGCTACGAGACCAGGACCGCCTACCGGTGCGGCGACCGGCGTAACGCGCCAAAAATCGCCAGGTCAGCCGGCGCTGAAGGCTTTATTTCTCCCGCGTTTCGATGGTATAGGCCCCGCCCTCGGAGAGGTGCCGGAGTGGTCGAACGGGGCGGTCTCGAAAACCGTTGTGCGCTTTGCGTACCGAGGGTTCGAATCCCTCTCTCTCCGCCAGTTCCGTTATGAGTACTTTTCATTGCACAGCGTCGACAACGCAATTCGACATATCCGCTTAACTTTCAGCAGCTTTCCCGGACCAGCTTCGAGGCCTGCGTCAATAATTATCGCGCCGGCAGTTTTGCGTAGATGGTCGCAACAGAAAAAACTGAATTCCAGGTCGGCGCATGAATGACGACTTTACTTTCATTGATAAAGGCGCTCATGAAAATTAATTCAGATTACTGAATTAATTTTCAAAAACTGATTTCTCTGAGAAGCCATCAACGGAATCGAATAAGCCGGACCGTCATTTCGCCAGCGCCGGCTGGGCCGCGTCACAACTACGTTGACGAGATCGCCAGTCTTGCGCGATCCAGACGTCCGCGTGTACCGGCGCAAGCAGCGGTTTTTCGAGAATATGATCGGCGATTTTTTCCGCGACCATTATTGTCGGTGCATTTATGTTTCCGTTCGGAATGGTTGGAAAAACAGACGCGTCCACGACACGCAGACCAGTGACGCCCTTGACGTTGCAGTGTGCATCCACCACCGATTCGGAATCATCGCTTGCCCCCATCCTGCATGTGCCGCAAGGGTGATAGGCGCTTTCGACATTACTTCTGACCCAGCTATCGATCTCTTCGTCAGTGGCAACGTCTATCCCCGGTTGAATTTCCACACCGCGAAATTCGTCCATTGCAGACTGCGTTATGATTTCCCGCGTCAATCTGATGCACTGGCGCCATGTGGAAATATCGTCACTATGCTGAAGATAATTGAATAGAATGCTTGGATCTGAAGCCGGATCCGTCGATTGTATTTCAACACGGCCACGGCTTTTCGGTTTGTTTGGGCCGACATGAACCTGAAAACCATGCCCGTCGATCGAAGGCGTACCGTCATATCGCATTGCAGCGGGCAGGAAGTGATATTGAATGTCCGGCCATTTTTTGCCCGCCGCTGAACGGATAAACGCGCAAGACTCAAAATGATTGGTCGCACCGAGCCCAGTCTTGAAAAAGAACCAGCGTGCGCCGATCAGGAATTTGCTCAACAAATCAAGTTTCGAATTCAGACTGACAGGCCTCTTACAATGAAACTGAAAGTAGACCTCTAGGTGATCCTGAAGGTTTTCGCCAACCCCGGAAAGGACAACGCGCGGGGAAACACCCGCTTTTTTTAGTACGCTTTCCGCGCCTATTCCCGATCGTTGAAGCAGCATTGGTGATGCGATGGCGCCGGCGGAAAGAATAACTTCTTTGCCGGCGGTCAGCGTCAGCGGCCCGCCGCGATGCGCAGCCTCCACGCCGATTGCCCGCTGCCCGCTAAAACGCAACTGGTCGACCAATACGCCGGTCATCACTGTCAGATTCGCCCGGCTTAACGCGGGCCGAAGATATGCGCGGGCGGTCGATTCGCGCACGCCATCGCGTACGGTCATATGCATCTGACCGAAACCTTCCTGTCGAAAACCATTATAGTCTTCAGTATAAGGATATCCAGCCTCGACGCCCGCCTTAACAAACGCCCGGTAGAGTGGATTGCCGGTCATGTCGTTACCGCCGGAAACACCGAGCGGACCATCACCGCCGCGATAGGTGTCCTCGCCCTTCCGCCAGCTTTCTGCACGCTTAAAATAGGGTAGACAGTCCGAATAACGCCATCCGGTCGCACCGGCGTCCGCCCACTCATCGAAATCACAAGCATGTCCGCGCACATAAACCATGCCATTGATCGCCGACGTGCCGCCAAGACCTTTGCCGCGAGGGCATGTAATGCGGCGGTTATTCACCGCAGGTTCCGGATCGGACGAATAACCCCAATTGTATGTTTTAGACGCCATCGGATAAGAGAGCGCCGTTGGCATGTCGATCAATATGTCCCGATTACGTCCGCCGGCCTCCAGCAGCAGCACCGAATGCTTGCCGTCTTCAGACAATCGGTTCGCCAAAACGCAACCTGCTGAGCCCGCTCCGACAATAATGTAGTCAAAAACTTTATCCATTAGACGATTGCTTCCCGTCGTAAAGTGCGGCGCAACTCAGTCCGCCGTAAAAATATCAGCGTGTAGATGCAGGCGTACAGGCCGATAACAACAAGGCCGATCCACTCGATCTTAAGAGGGGTGAACTGATAAAGCAGGATTAATCCGTATAGCAGCGACCAGTGCATCGAAACATATGCAGGACCGCCCAAACGAACGACCGTGAGGTTCAAATTTTCAGAGTAAATTCGGGTCAGGGAATCAAGTGAGTTCACCACAAAAATAACACCCACTATCACCATGAGGTTTCTCAAGACTCCCGACAACTCCAGATCGTTCGCATGATAAGTGTAAAGCACCGAAAACCACAGAGCGATCGGAATCGACGGAATGACCAACAGCGCAAGCAATAGCTGGCGCGCAGTCAGGCCGCCAACAAATCGAGCGACAAATTGGCCAATCATTATGCTCCACGCAAACCACCAGAAGAGGTAAAACGCGTGATAATCTGTTAGCGGCTGAGCAAACCGAGGCAGATTTTTAAAATAGCCGCCAAGATTGAACATGCTTGAAAAAAGACCGGAAAAGCCGACGTCGCTTACCAGCCAAAACAGCAAAATCAGACCAAAGAATAATACAGTAGATCCAAGACCCAGCCATTTGACATATCGAATATCCGTACTGGAGAGGACGGCGAGCAAAACAACGATGGCGACAAGACCATATCGGAATGGATCGCTGATGCCGACAATATAATCCGGCAGGTAACTCAGGAACAAAAACCCGGTAAACGCGCATGTCGCAATGATCACCGCACTATTGACGGCGTTTACCCAACCAATCTCAAAGAGTTTTAGGCGCGGTTCGATGATGCAAAAATAGAATGTCGTGAGGAAGTAGAACGCCCAAACCAAAAACCCCCAGAAACCGAACTCAATCGCTAACGCATTGGTAAACCCATATTCCGGTTCTGATTCATAGACGGGAAATTCTGTCAGCGGGAACATAATCAGACCGACATCAAGTCCCGACGTGAACAGGATCGCCATAAAGGCGGTCAGCGGCAATGGATCGTTCCCCCTTAGCCGTATATTTCCAAACCGCCATATAACCAGTGCCGATGTCGACAGGGTCAACAAAATGGCGATGGACAAAATAGCATTCATGCTGCTCACTCCGCGAACAGCATGCTTACGGACCCGCAAAGGCCCAGCTGGATGATGTTCTGAACAGGTTCTATATCCCGGTTCATGGCCTAACAGAAGGATGCAGGTCGGTAAGAGCTTTCATGGAGAAAGGCGCGCATTGACGGATCCGTCGAAAAATGGAGTCGGGACAGGATTTTTCCAACCAGCGAAGCCAACGCTATGGGTTAGCGCTGGCTTGGTGGCTCTTTTCTCAAGCCTGACGCTCATTTTTCCGACTATCGCCAGTTCAGTTTTAGCATCAGCGCGTGTGTGGACGTTGTCGCAATTTGATTGGCTATTTGCTGTTACGCCTGTTTTGGCGCTGACGGCGTGTATCTTTTTCGCCGTATCGCCAGTCGGAGGAATTCGGTTGGGCGGCGCAGACGCGCAGCCAGAATTCAGCCGCGCGTCATGGATCGCGATGTTGTTCGCCGCCGGTGTTGGGATCGGCTTTATGTTTTATGGCACAACAGAGCCGCTCGCTTATTATTCGGACTGGGCTGGCGCGCCCCTGGCCACTCAAGCCGGATCTCCTGAAGCCAGGCGCCTTGCTTTCAGCGCTACGCTTTTTCATTGGGGCCTGGCCCCATGGGCGATTTACGCGACTGTCGGTCTCGCTCTGGGATACAGCACTTATAACTGCAACTTGCCATTGTCGATTAGATCAGCTTTTTTTCCGATCTTTGGCGACGGGGTTTTTAGCTGGCGAGGCGCGCTTGTTGATCTCTTCGCCACCGTTTCGACCATATTTGGTTTGGCCACGACAATTGGCATTGGCGCGACCCAGGCCTCAGCAGGATTGTCGCATCTAATTGGCGCGGAAGGCGCGACGGCAACACCTTACGCCGTTATCGCTTTGATTACGGGCGCTGCGATCATCTCTGTATTACGCGGTGTGAACGACGGTGTCAGATGGCTTAGTAACTTTAACCTGGCGCTCGCTCTCATTCTTCTTGCTTTTGTTGTCGCCGTTGGGCCGACGATTGATATCATCGCCGGCGTCGCCAGAAACTCTGTTGCTTATGTTATGGATACGCCCGCTCTTACCGCCTGGCTCGGGCGCCCCGATGTCAACTGGTTCCATGATTGGACAATATTTTATTGGGCTTGGTGGATATCATGGTCGCCATTTGTTGGCTTGTTCATCGCACGCATTTCGAAAGGGCGCACCATTCGAGAGTTTGTCGTCATCATTCTGTTTGCGCCGACAATGATTGCAGCAATTTGGTTCACCGCTTTTGGCGAAACGGCTATTCAACAGTTCGAGGCGGGATCGGGTGCGCTTGCTGGCGGTATTTCCGACGCATCACTCACACTGTTTCAGATGCTCGCAGTTTTGCCCGGAGCGGCGGTGACGTCAGCAATCGCGATGGCGCTGTTGATTGTTTTTATCGTAACGTCGGCCGATTCCGGCGCGCTCGTGCTGGAACGTTTAAATGCGACCGGTAGAGACGAGCCGTCACTCAAACTACGGGTCTTTTGGACTTTGATGCTCGGCTCGACCGCTGCGGCGCTTCTTCTTGGCGGCGGCGTATCGGCCCTTCAAACCTTACAAGCGGCGGTAATCGTCGCCGCATTGCCATTCACCATAATCATTATACTAATTACGTTGGCGTTGGTCATGGCGTTATCGCAGCAAAAACGCTAACAACCGGAAATCCTCTCGCAGCAGATCGGTGAATATCTCGGCGGTTGTGCACCGGATGGCGGAGGCTGTTACGACGATCAAATGCTGATCTACCTCCCGCCTCAACATATGTCGAAATCGGAAAAAGCGGCCGACGGCAATTAACAAGGTTCCGCTGAAGGGGAGAGAGCCTCTATTCTTGTTTTCAGGGGTGGCGGCGAGAACGCGGCGCGCACCGAGACACGTCACGTTTTCATCCAAATAAAAAACGCCGACGAAGATCGTCGGCGCTAGCATCAGTCGCAAAGTTTAGCAGCGTTTATTCAACTTTCAGATTCGCTGCCGACGTCTTGCCGCGCTCTTCAGCTAATTCAAAGCTGATGCGCTGACCATCTGCGAGTTCCTGCAGACCGGCCGCTTTTACTGCTGTGATATGGACAAAAACATCCTTGCCGCCGCCATCGGGTTCGATAAAGCCGTACCCTTTGGTGGCGTTAAACCATTTCACGGTTCCTTGTGCCATTTGTAGAAAGTCCTTTCATGGCGTTTGCCGCGTACAAAGTCATTCCGTACGCTGATAGGCAACCATGTCTTGGTAGTCTCGTCGAAGGCGGGCCGAAGGCTAGTCTCTTTCAGATCGGCCAAAACAAAGTCGCATTTGTGAATATCGTGTGGGCGTCGGGCGCAGTCAACAGGCCGGTGTCATTCTTTCGATTGATTTGTCGTAAAATTCGACGATGACAAAGAGCTTGCAGGAACGCCCCGCAAGAGGATTGAATGGCCTTCCGACAAAAGCGCAATCTGAGCGCCCTCTTTCGTATCGCGCACAAGCGATAGGGGCGGCACTCGAGAAAAGGTTGAAATTTTCGAAAATTCGATCCTATCTTTTTCGACATTGAAATCCGTAATCTCGTCCTCGCCGTGATCGGCGTCGCCAAATTCAAACGTGTTCCGGCCATCTCCACCGGCCATCCGATCGTTCCCTGGCCCGCCGCGGATACGGTCGTCGCCGGGGCCGGCGACAATCACGTCATCACCATCGCCGCCGGTGAGCTCGTCGTCGCCGGCCAAACCGACGATAATGTCATCACCGCCGGCCCCGTCTATTCGATCACCAAGATCGCCTCCAAAGAGGAACTCAGGCCGGGCCCGCCCGTGACCGCTTTTGCGAAAGTCTTTCCTGGCGATCCATTCGCCTCCAGGCGTCATCAGACTAAAGAGGAAGTTGTTCGCGATTGTCGCCGCGCCATCTTCCACCCCGGTCCAAAAGGAAAAGTCCTCTACGAACCCGGTCAACCGCGCCATCGCCTCATAGGTCCGTTCATTTGGCGCGTCTGATGCAAGCGCTGTTAGCGCCCCGCTGTAAAGCCCCCAATAGCCGTCAGCCTGTTCGGGGAATCCGAGCATGGCGTCGCCATATTTTCTGCGCGCCGAATCGAGGCGGTCAGCCACTGCGCGCCAATTGGCGGCTGGTGCGCCACCACTAGCATCCCGAATTGGCAACATGTAGGGGGCGGCATACGCTATGGGCAGATCGCCCAGCACACGACCCGTCTGAAACGGCGCTGTCCATTTTATCAACTTGGCGGCGTCTGCATTACCGCGACGGGACGCCGCCCAAAGTGCGGTAGCGAGGTAGTCATTCTGCCATGGCGAAATACGTTCCGGGTCGCGCGGCTCGTCCTCGTCAAGATATCCCTCTAATAGACCGCTATCGGCCATGAAACGATCTGTCACATATTTCTTGCGTGTGATGAGCAAATTCTCAGTAAGCGCCCGGGACAAATAGGCTTTAGACGGATGACTTTCCGGCAACAACCAGGCCGCATCGGATAAATCCCGCAGTGACCAGGCGCTCGCCCGAACCTGCTCAACGTCAATCGCTTTCAGGCCGCCGCCGCGCAACGCAGGCCAACGGCCAAACAGAGAATAGGCGGCTTGCATCGCCAATTCATCTGCGTAGTAACGGTCGCCTGTCACAAGATACGGAACGGAAAAAAGAGCCGGTTTGTGTGCATGATCCGGCGCCCATCCGGCATCGGAAGATTCAAAGAGGTCGAGGTGCGGCTGTATTGCGTGACCCTTGCGGTCTCCTCTTTCATCCGCCCAGAATTGCAGATGGGCTTCAATCGAAATTGGTGCCCCGGTTTCATCGTCGAGGAAATGCCACGGAACGGCGCCGCCTGCATCGGCGTTGGCCAGCATCGTGCGTTTTGACCGCTCCGTTTGCGTCACCAAGTAGCGCGACGCCCATTGGGGGACGGGGCCGATATCAGGGCGCGCGCCAGTGGTCGGGAAATAAGGGTTTAGCAGCGCCGGTGACATGGGCGCCGCACCGTCTAGCCGTTGCGCGTCAATTGCGATTTGTGCGGCCGACACGCCGAGCGAGCCGTCAAACGGGAGGATGGCTCTGGACCGGATAAGCCCATTCAATTCGTGTTTGACATGGAGGCGCGGCTGCGACCCCAGCCAAAACACACGTCGCCAATTAGAGGACCGATGATGCGGGATCCGTTGCGCGGTAAACGCCGGATTATCCGCATCCCCGATTTCAATATCATATAAAAGCTCCCGCCTTCCCGAAGCGAAGGTCTTTTCATTGGAAAAAATCAGTGAAACGCGGATGTCGCCATCCCGATAAACCCGAGTGTCGGCGCGCAATGTCAGGTGCGGCATGAGATCTATTTCTATACGCGTTTCCGTCGCATAGGGACCAGTAAGCCACCAATCGTTCTTATCATGCGCGAAGGCCTTGACGACTGCATCTTGAAGGTCAACAGAGATTTGCTCATCAGAGCCGTCACCAAAATAGAATTTCATCCGTATCGGGAATGAAAAATTTTCCTCTAGAATTTCCGCTGGAGCAAATCCTTTAACGTCCGGGGTTTCGTCAGCATGAACAAGAATTCCCTCCTCTTCTTTCCCGGAGGGAAGAAATGGTGCGGAAATCGTGAATACCGCGTGGCGCACAGAACCATCATCATGGAGCGCCTTTACGTCTATTTGCGCTGGTGAAGTCCGATCAGTGAACTTCGCATTGACGCGCCCGGATGGATTCAGTTCGCCCGGCGCCAACCCCAGCGCAAATGTGAAAAAGTCCGGTTCACTATCCTGTCGCCAATTATTGCGAAGCTTAAACCGCGCGATGGCGTTTTCTCCGTCCCTTGAGAAAATCGGCGGAAATAGCAGCCCGGATCTACGCCCTGTTTTTGGCGCGACTTGCTCTGAAACGATCGCCAGTGTCTCTTTGCGAGTATGCATCTTCACTTCACCAAGTGAGGGTTTCAGTGAGAACGTACCGCGCCCTTTATTGCGTACGGAATTGCGTTCGATCACCGGTGAAAGTCTTGTATCATTGCGCAAAAGCCTGCCCCGCGCACGCCGATTGACAATCGTATTGTCGGTGATCTGCAAAGCGATCGCCTCCCCGCCCCGCGATAAATCATAATTGACAATGGTTCGATTGCTGGCGTCCGCTGCTTGTTCAACAACATTATCCGCGAAGAGAACTCGGCCGCCTTTGGATGCATCCAGCGCATAACTTGGACGACCATCGCCATCAATAAATGTTGTACCCTGAATTGATGTTTCATCAGCCAGCGATTTGACATGATGGCCAATTCGTGTGCCGCTAAAGACGCTGTCCAGAATACCCAACGAGGCGGCGCGCAGGACGTAAATTCCATGCGAATAGCCATCTCCATGACCGTTACGCAGAAATTCGGTATTTTCGATGGAAATGACGCCAACCGCATCGCCGGTCGCCAATAGGCCATTTTCGTTTTCTGCAAAACGGCAATCGACAATCGTCAAGTCGCGTCCCTCGTGACGAATGCCGGCGCCATTTTTGTCTGGTGAGACGGCGCCGCGAAACGTCAAATTTTCGACGGTCACGGAAACGCCTTGCAGCGGGACAATGATACCTTTCTTCGTTGGATTCTCCGCGCGCAAAACAACATCGCCGTTACCGCGCAAATGGACGGTTTTGGGCAGCTTTAGATCGGCGACGGTATAAGCGCCGCCGGGAATATCTATTATCGCCCCCGCCGGCGCATCCGACACTGCGCGCCCTAGATCGAAGGCGCCTGTTGCGACAGATTTTTCACTTTGTGCACAGACAGTTTTAGTCGCGAACACCCAGGCCAACAGCGCCATCAAAATGCGCCTATTGCGCATTAATGAGCGCCTGACGTCAATTTCGCGGCCTCACGTAATGCATCCGCCATACGCCCCGGCGGTAACGCACCGGTAAATCCATGACGCTCATTCACAACATATGTCGGGACCGCGCTGACGCCTGTGGCGCGAAAGGCTTCCGCCTCCTGACGCACATCATTGCGATTTGTGGCATTGCTCAAGATTGCCCGGGCGTTCTCGCCATCCATGCCGGCTGATTCCGCAATCGCGACAAGCGTATCAACGTCGTCAATATCCCGGCCATCGTCCCAATAGGCTGCAAAGAGCGCTAGCCCGACCCGCTCCTGTGCGCCGTCATAGTGGGATAAACGAATGAGTTGGTGCGCGAGCAGCGTATTTGGTAGCCGCGTCGGCTTGGCCGGATCAAATTGGAAACCGGCGCCAATCGCCGCGGCGCGAAGCTGATGCGCCATTTCCTCACGTTTTTCCGTATCCGGAAACTTCTTCTCGTAATATGATTTCCGATCAACGCCTTCTTCGGGCGTATCTGGGTTCAATTGGTAAGCCCGCAAGCGCGGCAATACAGAAAATTCATCCTTGAGCTGATCGCGCGCGCGCAAAAACCCATGAAGACCGACATAGCACCACGGGCATACGGGATCGGTAATGACATCGACAAGCAATCGGGTTCGTTCGGAACTATCGCTCACAAGCGGCGCGCCTCTTCAAAGACTTTATTCCCCGACAATAGAAGACTCGGGGCGACAAGCCTAGTCTGGCTTCGAGATCTGCATCCGTATTGCATCCACGGTCACGTTCCTCGCGGCTGAATGGGTCGGCGCAATCTCACCAGTCTTTCTAAATCCCGATTTGGCGAGAACCCGGCCGGATGCAGGATTGTCGCGGAAAAAACCCGCTTCTACACATCGTGCATTCAGGGCAGAGAAAGCGTATTCGACAATTAACGGGATAACTTTGCTGGCGACGCCTTTGCCCCGATCTGGCGCGCCAATCCAAATCCCCAGTTCGAATACGCCGACACCCTCTGTCATCAGACCGACCGCGCCAATCACCTCATCGTCCCGACAGATCATGAAGCGTTGTTCTTCGCCGTTTTCCCATGCCTTACGGGAGCAGGCGATGAATGCGTCTGCGTCAGCCAGCGTATATGGGTGGGGGATGCGCGACGTAAATTTCGAAAGCTCATAATCATTGCACAACAGAGCGATACGCTCGGCGTCGTCAGCGCACGGCTGGCGTAGAATATAGCGCCCTGTCATCAGATGATTGATCATCAGTATATCGTCACAAAAAAAGGAAGGCGTGATAGCGCCTTCCCTTATCCCGATTGGAGATTGTTTCCGTCGCCGCCTTACGCGTCGGGCAGGATCGATACGAAGCTCTTACCGCCGCTCTTCGTTGCGAATTTTACACGGCCCGGCGTCAACGCGAAAAGGGTATGATCCTTCCCCATACCGACATTTTCGCCTGCGTGGAACTTTGTTCCGCGTTGGCGAACAAGAATGTTTCCGGGAACAACAATCTCACCGCCATATTTTTTTACGCCCAACCGTCGGCCAGCGGAGTCACGTCCGTTACGGGATGAACCGCCTGCTTTTTTATGCGCCATCTGGCTTTACTCCTCTTCGCCTGCGGCCAGCTTTTTGGCCTGTTCCACCCATCCTTCGCGCTCAATACGGCCCTTGAAGGATAACTTTTCATCAAATTCAGCGATCTCAGCGTCACCCCAGGCGGCAATTTGCGCAAACGTCGTCACACCCGCCTCGTGGAGTTTCTTCTCCAAGGCGGGTCCGACGCCCGAGAGTTTTTTGAGATCATCGCCATCAGCGCCCTGTTTCTTGGATGGCGCCGGAGCGGCTTTGGCTTTCGCGGCCGGCTTGGCGCCGCCGGTCAGAATATCGGTCACCTTCAAGATGGTGTGGTGCTGACGATGTCCCTTCTTACGGCGATAGTTTTGACGCCGCCGTTTTTTGAAAACGACGATTTTTTTGTCACGGCCTTGATCGACAATCTCCGCCGCGACGCTCGCGCCGTCGACCAATGGCGCCCCGACGGTCACATCAGCGCCGTCACCCACCATCAACACATCGCTTAGCGTCACTTGATCGCCGGCGTCGCCGTCGAGCTTTTCAACCCGCAAAATATCATCTTTGGAAACGCGGTATTGCTTACCGCCAGTCTTGACGACTGCGTACATTATTCGACTCCGTGCCGCCCTTTTTGGCGACTGTTGTCCTTTTTGAACCCGGCTTCTATCCGTCCGGCGATTTCATAATGAGGGCGGCGAAATACGCGCGAATGTCGACTGCGTCAAGTCATGTGGGGAAAGGGTGCGCAGCAGCGCCGAGACTATCTAAAAAAGATCGTTTCGTTTCCGGAAAATTCCCAGGGATCATCAAGTTCGGTGCAGGACAAAACATCGCCCCGCGCTTCGATCCGCAGGCTCCCGGCCGGCTCGCTGTCCGCACGCCGTTGCACCAGAATGACGCCATTGATAAGCGGCCCGACGAAATTCGCCCTCAGCCCCTCATAGCAATAAACACTATCATCAGTAATATCGCTGAATGCCGGATTGATCCGGCCGTCGCCTTTCTCGAAAGACAGAAAATCCTTCGCCGCCGCTATTTTCTCTGAATCCATTTTTGGCGCTAACGCCACAAGGTCTGGAGTTAATGAGGCGAGGCGTCCATGGAGGGAAAATATCTGGCGGTCCGGGTCGATCGTGTCCGGCGCCAATGCAATGGCGCTCACTTTCGACGCAACACCATTGTGGGACGAATCTGTAAACCAGGCGCCCTGCAGCGTTGACGGGCGATCGATAAGGGCCGTACGGCAGGCGTCCTCGCCCTTGGCCTTGCGGATGCCCCAAACATCGCCCAGCTTCGCCGCCCAATCCGCTTGTTGACGCTTGGGCAGATAGTCAATCGGACACCTGGCGCGATCCGTTGGCGGATTAATGGCTTTTACAAGCGACGCCGGCGCATCGTAAATGGAAGCGCCAATATAGGGATTGGTGCGATAGCGGGCCGGCCGCGCCATTTCCGCCGGCGCGGCGGCAAGGTCATGCAAGCCAACATCAAACCCGTCTGCGACGCCGATCACATCGCCAGCGCCCACGCGAATATTGGTTTCCAGCGCGATATGATCAGGTCCGCCAAATTCGGAAAACCGATCCAGCCCGCCGGCTTTTTCCAGTAATTCCGGCGCGATCGAGTCGAGGCGGCCGTAATAAAAGTGAATTTTTTCGCACGAACGGAAATGAACGGTCCAACGCTGGGCCGTCGCCCGTCCATAGGCGTCCCGGTCAATATGGCGTTCGATTGCGGTAACATCAGCGCGGGCTGGCGCCAGCGCACTGGTCTGACGTCTTTCAAACGCAGTTTCGCCAGCGCGCGTGTTCAAACGAATATACGGGGCCGGCAAGACTTCCCCAGGCGCAGTCACGCCGCCAAGGGGGGAAATGGAGAGAATATCGTCCAGATCAGCAAAGGGGCCGGCGAAGGCTGGCTCGCCAATGGCGCATGCCCTGGCGGACAATGGGGTACGCTCCACGGCGGCCGCCGCAATCGTCGCCTGCTCCACGTAATGTTTGCCAGCGTTCGGGTTAGCGATCATTGCTCCGAATATCGCCGCTGTCGCCAGCGCCGCCCCAAGCCGCGTCACATACCCAGACCCGATCATCTCAATTCCCCGCCAATCCCCGATACTTCACCGCATTATATGGCCCACCGAGCCTTCTGGCGAGTCAAGAAACCCTGTCAAATCTGCAACACTCGACTCATGGCCTTGAGACGCAGTATCAGACGGACGCTTGGTTAACGCCTGGAGGGTGGACATGGTAAACTGGCGGGGACGGAGGCGGAGCGACAATGTCGAGGATCGCCGCGGCGCAGCAGGAGCGGCGGGCGCATCCGGGATCATCATCCTATTGCTGCGGTTCGTCGTCGGCCGATTTGGATTTCGCGGTATTCTGCTGCTCGGACTCATCGGCGCAGGCCTTTATATGGCGGGCGTTAATCCGGTCGCTCTCATACAGGGCGGGCCGGTCTCGCAAGGCCCGGTTGAACCGATAGACGACGAGACTCTTGAATTTGTGGAAACGGTCACCGCCGAAACAGAGGCTGTCTGGGGGCGTATTTTCGCTGAAGAAGGCCTTCAATATGTTCCGCCAAAAGTCGTCATGTTCACCAGCAATGTGTCGTCGGGCTGCGGCTACGCAAGCGCACAAATGGGCCCCTTTTATTGTCCGGCGGATCAAAAAGTCTATTTCGACCCGAACTTCTTCACCGAGCTGGCGCGTCGCTTCGGCGCGCCCGGAGATTTCGCCGCCGTTTATGTGATCGCTCATGAAGTGGGTCATCATATCCAGACGATTACAGGCATCTCCGCTCAAGTGCGCCAGGCGCAATCGCGGGCCAGTAAGATTGAACAAAATCAATTACAGGTGCGCATGGAATTGCAGGCCGACTGTTACGCCGGCGTCTTCGCCAATCGCGCTGAGCGATCCTCCGATTTCCTGAATGATGACGATCTGGAGGAGGGCTTGCGCGCAGCCGCCGCCATCGGCGACGATACGTTGCAACGACAAGCAGGGCAACGCGTGCGGGAAGAACACTTCACACACGGATCATCAGAGCAACGTGTACGCTGGTTCCGTCAGGGATTCTCCACCGGCGACGAGGACACTTGCGACACATTCAATATCAGCGCGGACCGGCTGTAGGTTTTCTTTTGGGCGGAACAGAACTTTAACCCATGGAAACTTTTTGCCCACTCGGCGCGTGTTGTTTGCGGTCTAAACGCCACGTATAAAGCGCGAGTGCGACCCAGCTTGAGTGGAACAACACGCCAATAACCAAAACGGCCAAGCCGGATAATGGTCCGATCTGCATGCGCTCAAGCATCTGATCGAACGACGCCAGCGGCGTCGGGTGAATGATTATCTTGCCAAAATACGCGATCGCCTGAAGGGAAAAGATCCACATATAGTTTCGCCGCAGCCGCCTGCCCATCGCCCGCCGGAAAGAGATATGATGTTGCGGGCGCAGATAATCGCGCGCAAGAATATCCTGCCATTCCCCTGGCGGCGGCATCTGGGAACGGAAGAGCATCGGCGCGTAAAAATGCGTTTCCAACCACCGGGCGCGGGCGCGCCAAACATTGAAATACCGATAGCGGCGTGATTCCAGAATAAGAAACAGAACCGTCAGCATACCAACTATTAATAAGGGCAGCGATGACGCTTCCGGACTGGAATAACTAATTGACAACGCGATCCCCAAAGTGACCACAGACCAGTTCGTCGTTGTATCAAGGCGCGTGCGCCAAATTGTCGAGCGATAAACCTCTCCCCGATAGAGGTGGGCGATGGAACCGATGTCGGCGCCGGACAACGTGTTGCCGGTGCCCCCTTTCGGGGTTTGCCACTGATAGGGATCGTCGTCGAACTCATCCGTCGCCATGCGCGATCAACCAAATTGCTGCGTGAGATACTTTCGCAATGTTTGCGCGGAGGTGACAAGGCTGGCTGACCCGGCTATCGGGGATTCTCGCGCAAAGGAATCCGCCATATGTCGACGGATCGCCGAGGCGGGCCGAACCCCGTTTCTTATCGGGCTATATTCGCCCTCGCCTGGCCGGCCTCAATCGCCGCCGCCATCACGCCAGCCCTTGGCGCCATAGATGTCTGGGCGCTGGCGCAGTCTGATCGCCCGCTCGATATCGCCGCCATCGGGCTTGGCTCAGTAATTTTCTCGCTCGTCTATTGGTCGTTTGGCTTTATCCGGATGAGTGTCGCCGGGCTGACGGCGCAAGCGCATGGCGCTGCGGATGAAAGCGAAACCCGAGCTGCGCTTATTCGCGGCGCAGCGCTGGGCGGGGCGATCGGCGCTATCCTGGCGTTGCTGCATTGGCCCATTGGCGCGCTGTCCTTTGAACTGCTGTCCATTGGTTCAGAGGCGAGCAACGCAACCATGGCGGCGGGGCGAACCTATTTTGACATTCGAATCTGGGGGGCGCCATTTGCACTGGCGACCTATGCGGGCTTTGGATGGCTGACAGCAAGGGGGCATACGGACTATTTGATGTACGCCAGCCTTATTATGACCGGGCTAAATATCGTTCTCGACTATTGGTTCGTCGTTGGATTGGGCTGGGGGGCGGCAGGCGTCGCAGCGGGCACGTTGATCGCGGAAATCGCCGGGTTCTTTGTCACCGCCATTTTCGTTGCCGTGATAATGAACGAAAAAGGAGGGCTAGGCGCCGGCTGGTCCCGGGCTGACCTGTGGCGCGCCGACCGGATCGCCCACACATTGACCATCAACCGAGATATTTTTATCCGAACGCTCATTCTCGCTATTTGTTTCGCATGGTTCACTCAACGGGGCGGCGCGTTCGGCGATACGACCTTGGCGGCCAATCAAGTTCTACTGCAGCTCTTTTTGGCAACCGGCCTCGCGCTCGATGGGACGGCAATTGCAGCAGAGACGTTGGTTGGTCAGTCTCTTGGCGCGCGGGATCAGTCCAATGGTTTGCAGCGGTATAAAACGGCCGTTCGACGCACATTCGTCGTCGGAGGGCTGGCGTCGCTAGCTTTTGTCCTCATATATCTGTTTGGCGGCCCAGCGCTTGTTTCAATGCTTACGCCGGATGACGAGATTCGCACCCGAACTTTGGATTATCTTCCCTGGGTGATCATCAGTCCCCTCGCCGTCGTCTTTGGCTTTCAGCTTGACGGCATATTCATCGGCGCGACGCGGATGCGAGAGATGCGGGACTCTATGATCATGTCAGCATTGATCTTCCTCCCATTGTCGCTGCTGTTAGCGAGCCAGTTTGGCAATCATGGCTTATGGGCGGCGTTTAATTTATATTTTCTCATCCGTGGGCTGACGCTTTGGCGGTATTTGCCGCGTATTCGCACGAGTTTCGAAGTCGAGCACAATCGTAGCGCATCGCAAACGGCGACGACTTGATCACACCAAACCTTGAAAAGACGTGGTGGAAGACTTTTATCAGAAGCGCGAAAACCCCTTGGGAGAGGTCAAGAAAAATGAGCGGAGAATTCTGGGATAAAGTTGCAGCGAAATACGCCAAACGTCCGGTCAAGGACCAAAGCGCCTATGAGAAAACACTTGATCGCGTGCGCGCCCATTTGAAGCCTGATGATCAGGTTCTTGAGATCGGGTGCGGCACCGGGACTACAGCGCTAATTCTAGCGGAAGAGGTCGCGCACTATTCGGCAAGTGACATTTCCGCCGCCATGATCGAAATTGCAAACAAAAAGAAAACCGATAAAGGCGCAGAGAATGTCAATTTTCTAAAAGCGGAAATTCCTGATCCACGTTTTAAACGCGAGGGTCATGACGCTGTTCTTGCATTTAATCTACTACATCTGCTTGAGGACCCGGCGGCAGCGATTTCCCACGCACGCGAGCTCATCAAACCGGGTGGATTGTTTATGTCAAAGACGGTCTGCCTGGATCAAAAAGGATTTGGTTTACGATTGATGATCACGGTTATGCGCCTTCTCGGGCGGGCGCCTTATGTCAATTTCATGAGCATCGATACGTTAGAAGGCTTATTTCGCGACGCGGGGTTTGAGATCCTGGAAACTGGGGATTATCCGAAATCGCCGCCGAGCCACTTTATCGTCGCGAAAAAAATCTAGAGTAGCCGCCTTAATCAAGCGCTCACGCCAACGGCTTCGGCGACGGTTTTAAACCCGTCGCCTTTCAATAGGCCGGGCAGGTCTTTCAGTATGCGTTTGGGCAATCCGGGTCCCTCATAGATGAGCGCTGTATAGAGCTGAACCAGGGAGGCGCCCGCCTTTATTTTCGCATAGGCGTCACGCGCAGAAGAGACGCCGCCCACGCCGACGAGCGGTATTTGCGGCCCCAACTCTAGATGGAAATCCGCGAGCAGTTTCGTCGACGGTTCAAACAAGGGTTTACCGGAAAGGCCGCCGGCTTCTGCCACATGCGGACCATGCAACGTATCCGGCCGTTCAATCGTCGTGTTAGAAATGATAAGACCGTCAACGCCAGATGATACCGCACTGGCGGCGATATCTTTTTTATCCTCATCACTTAAGTCCGGTGCTATTTTCAAGAGCACCGGCGCCGGCGCTTCCAGTTCATCGCGCACAGAAAGGACCCGAGCGAGCAATTCATCAAGCGCCGCCTTGTCCTGCAACGCACGCAAGCCAGGCGTATTGGGAGATGATATATTGACCGTATAAAAATCAACCAGACCATCCAGAGCATTGACCCCGGTGACATAGTCTTCTGTTCTGTCGGCGGCGTCTTTGTTGGCGCCGAGATTAATGCCGACAATCCCGCGACGACGCCGTCGGCGCAAGCGGCGCGCAATCACATCGAGCCCGTCATTATTGAAACCGTATCGATTAATGACGGCCCGGTCAGCGCGCAACCGAAAGACCCTGGGGCGTTCATTTCCGGCTTGCGGACGCGGCGTAACCGCGCCGGCTTCGACAAACCCAAAACCGAAATCGAGCATGGCGTTCACGACTTCCGCGTTTTTATCGAATCCGGCCGCGAGCCCCAGCGGGTTCGGGAAGGTCATTCCAAATACGCGGGTGCGCAATATCGGGTCGCTAATCCGGACTTTGGGACCGCGACCCAGCTTCAAGCCCTTTACCGTCAGAGCATGCGCGCTTTCGGGGTCGAGCGCTGTCGCCGCTTTCGCTGCTGCGTCAAAAGCGATGAGCGGCGGCCTCACAAGACAGCCTCATCTTCGCCGAATTGAAATACGCCGTCGCGCCAAATGAGCGGTGTTGCGCGAATTACATGATCAAGCGCTAGATCCCCATAATAATGCGGAAACGCCTCGCCGCGTTTTGGCGCCCATTCGAACTTCAGCGCATCACCCAATATGTCGACCGGAACGGCCAATACCCACAGATCCGTTTGACGATCAAAATGAAGTGTCGCGGTTTCCAGCACTTGCGACTTGGTCGACAAATGAAAATAGCCGTCTTGGCGGTCAATATCGCGCCGGGGAGCCATACCGGACCGTCGCATCTCCCGCCATTCAGCGTCCGACACGATCCGATAAACTTCCCTGATGCTCGGGGTTTTCATAACCGCGCTTATAGGCTGCGCTGAATTGAACGCCAATCGCGCATCTGGACATCGTCAGTCAATCGCGGCCTAGAGCGCCGAGCAAAAAGTGTGCAACGGTTTTTGCGTTAAGCGGCGCGACCAGCAAAAACTATAGCGAAATGCCGCCATGCAGATTTTTTTCATTTCGCTATAGTCTGGGTTTATGAAAGTAATGCGCATCATTTCCGGGGTTGTGTTTGCTAGCCTTGCTGGTCTCGCCGCGCAGTTGGGCGGGCTGGAGCGCGACATTGTTTTAACAATCGCGATTACGGCGTTGACGGCTTTCTGGTGGATCAGCGAGGCGCTGCCTATCCCGGCGACCTCGCTGACGCCCTTCGCGCTATTCCCGCTTGCGGGCATCCTCGATCAACGCCAGGCGGCCGCAGCGCTGGGCTCCTATGTCATCATTTTGCTGATGGCTTCATTCATGTTGTCGAAAGCGCTTGAAAAATCCGGCGCCCATGAGCGGCTCGCCCTATATATGATCAACATCGTCGGCGCGTCCGGTCGGCGGTTGGTGTTCGGTTTTATGATCGCGGCTGCGATCCTGTCCATGTGGATTTCAAATACGGCGACCACTTTGATGCTCGCCACCATGGCGCTCGCGATTATCGCGCGAAGCGACGACAAAAGGCTCGCCGTGCCGCTTCTTTTGGGTATTGCATTTTCCGCATCGCTCGGCGGCACAGCAACACTGATTGGTACACCGCCTAATCTCATATTCGCTGATAATTATCTGCAAGCAACCGGCGAAGAATACTCTTTCGCCGGCTGGATGATGACGGGCGTACCAATCCTTGTCTGCGCGATTCCTTTTATGGGGCTCTGGTTGACGCGATCGCTCGGCGGCGTGAAAACACCGGCGTTGCGCGATCCCGGGCCCTGGCGCGTTGACGAAGTCCGCACCCTTATCGTTTTTGCGATCGCGATTTTTCTTTGGGTGACCCGCGGCGAACCGTTCGGCGGCTGGTCAGGCGCGCTCGGTATGACCGGCGCCGGCGACAGTACGGTCGCCGTATTTGCCGTGATCTTGATGTTTCTAACGCCGAATGGAAAAGGCGGCGCACTCCTGGACTGGAAAACTGCGAGCGACATTCCCTGGGGCATGTTGCTTCTGTTCGCCGGCGGTATCTGCATCGCCTCGGCGTTTCGTGCAAGCGGGCTAGATGCGCTGATCGGCGAAAATCTATCCGCGCTGGCGACCATGCCGATCTTTCCAATGATGTTAGGGCTCTGCCTCTCGGTAACTTTCTTGACCGAGATGACATCGAATACGGCGACGGCAAATCTGTTGATGCCGATCCTTGCAGCCGTCGCAGCCGGCGCCGGCATCGCCCCGGAGCTTTTGATGATTCCCGCGGTGATCTCCTGTTCTTGCGCATTCATGCTGCCGGTCGCGACCGCGCCCAACGCGATCGTCTACGGCACGGGCAAGGTCTCAATCGCTGAAATGGCGCGAGAGGGGGTTTTGTTGAATGTCCTTGTGGCTATCATTGTCGCCAGTGTTTGTTGGCTAACGCTTCGGTAACGCCGGCAATACCGGTTCGCGCTATCTCAGCCGACGCCGTCAACCGTCATGTGACGCGCACGGGCAGCTTTCTCGATTGCCGCCGCGCCAGCGTCCGGGACGTCCAGCGTATTGCGGATCAGCTCCAATACGCGAATTTCTGTCGCGTCGAGATTTTCGTCCGCGGTGACGACGTCGACGGCGGCTGCATAAGCGGTTTCGCTCAGATGAGACGGCAATGCTTGCGCGGCAGCTTCGAGGACTTTGTGTAATCCCCCATCAGAGGCCATTAGCGCCCCACAAGCCTCTGCTGTTTCAACAAGCCCCTGTTCGTCAGCGTCGGAAAACATTGGGAAGGATCGAACCACCCGACCAATCGTCCGCAACTCTTCATCGGTGATGCTGCCGTCGGATGCAGACGTCATGACCATCAAATAAATAACGGCCTCCTGCGGCGTAAGATTGGCGACGCCCTCTGCCATGTCGGGTCTCTCCTCATTGCGATGGCGTCAACCTACGCCTCGGCGCACGCCCCGGCAACTGTTGACACGCCGCTTTGACAGATGCCCGGACCGGCGCGTACATCCCTTCTTTCCCGTCGTCCAAATCAAAACGATCTGTAATCATGGCTCCGTTGATCACCTCCGCAAATGCGCATTCCGCAAAGTCCTGGCCCTTCGTCGAGGCGCGAAATCTGGCGAAACGGTTGGAAAAGACAAAAAAAGACGGTCCGATCGTCTTTGAAACCGGATACGGACCATCGGGCTTACCTCATATCGGCACGTTTCAGGAGGTGGCGCGCACCACGATGGTGCGCCGGGCGTTTGAATTGCTAACCGGCCGCGAGACCCGGTTGATTTCCTTTTCTGACGATATGGATGGCCTGCGCAAAGTGCCGCCCAATGTGCCTAACCAGGAGATGATGCAGGCGCATCTCCAAATGCCGCTGACAAAAGTGCCTGACCCGTTTGGCGAGTATGAAAGCTTCGCCGATCACAATAATGCGCGTCTACGCGCATTCCTCGATAAGTTCGGGTTTGAATACGATTTTGTATCGTCTACGGAAGAATATCAGTCCGGTCGATTTGACGCCATGTTGTTGCGGGTGCTCGAAAAATATGACGACGTAATGAACGTCATTCTCCCGACTATTGGCGATGAACGCAAGCAATCCTATTCGCCATTCCTCCCGATATCACCATCTACTGGGCGCGTACTTTACGTGCCGATGCTAGAGCGAGACGCAAGCGCCGGAACTGTCGTCTTTGAAGATGAAAACGGCGATAAAGTGAAAAGAAGCGTCACAGGCGGCGCCGTCAAACTGCAATGGAAGGCCGATTGGGCCGGGCGTTGGTACGCGCTTGACGTCGACTATGAAATGTCAGGAGAAGATCTAACCGAATCGACGAAGCTCTCGTCGAAGATTGTCCGTGCGCTCGGGGGAACGCCGCCTGAAGGATTTAACTACCAGTTGTTCCTCGACGAGAATGGCAAGAAAATTTCCAAATCAAAAGGCAATGGCATCACGATAGACGAATGGCTGACTTATGCGTCCCCGGAGAGCCTGGCGCTCTATGTCTTCCAGGCGCCCAAAAAGGCGAAAAAGCTCTATTTCGATGTAATTCCCAAAGCGGTCGACGAATATTGGACCTTTATCGAAAAGTATAACGATCAGGAGGCGGATAAAGCGGTCGATAATCCGGTATGGCATATCCATGAAGGTGCGCCGCCATCCGATGCGCCGCCGGTAAGTTTCGCTATCCTGCTTAATCTTGTCAGCGCGTCAGGGTCCGCTGACCCAGATGTGCTACGCGGGTTCATCCAGAAATACAGACCCGACGCGGCGCCCGAACAATTGGCGGCGGCAGACGCGATGATTGTTTTCGCCGGCCGTTATTTCGATGCGTTTATCAAACCCCACAAGAAATATCGAGCGCCGAACGATACTGAACGTGCGGCGCTCCAGATGTTGTCATCACGCTTACGCGAGCTTGGCGATCACGGCGACGAAGCGGATTACCAAACCGCCGTTTTCGACGCCGGCAAAGCGCAGGACTACGAAAACATCCGCGATTGGTTCAAGGGGCTGTACGAGGTCGTATTCGGTCAACCAGAAGGCCCGCGCATGGGCGCATTCACAAAGATCTATGGCGCAACTGCGACGGCGAGCTTAATCGACGACGCGCTGGCGCGGGGATAAACGATAATCACGTCCACGCAAAAAAAACGGCGAGGGGAACACTATGGGTTTGACGTCGCGCAGCGCACCGCCGCGCCAGATGCCCGGCGGCCCGGTTCGTCTTGACTTCCCTGTCTATTTTATCCGGCACGGGGAAACAGACTGGAATGCGGCGCGGCGCTATCAGGGGCATACGGATATCCCGCTCAATGAACGCGGCCGGTGGCAGGCGGCGCAAAACGGACGTTCGCTAATGCGCGACCTCTCCCGTCCGGAGACACCAGCTTTTCTTGCGAGCCCGCTCGGGCGCACCCGCGAGACCATGGAAATCATCCGTACAGAACTTGGGTTACCCGCAGAAGAATACGGCATTGATGAACGCCTGATCGAAATTAATCTTGGAGATTGGGAAGGCAGGACGCCGACGGACATACGGCGCGATGATCCCGCGTCCGCACGCGCTCGGCATGCGGATAAATGGGGATATGCGGCGCCAGGCGGAGAGAGTTACGCAGAGGCTGCGCCGCGTATTCGACGTTTTTTAGGCGACCTTGACAGACCAAGCGTGATTGTCGGACATGGCGCGACTGGCCGTTTGTTGCGAGGCTTTCTTCGAAATTTGCGACCCGCCCGCGTTCCTCACCTAACCGCACCGCAGAATATCGTACTCAAACTTGAGCGCGGCCGAGAACAGGTTCTCTAAAGCGGATTGCAGCGAAAATGTTTTACCGGTTTTGCGTCCGCAATTTGCTTAAATAACGGCGTATAGCCGTTCGCGAGAGCTTGTCTATATCATATAAAGCGCAAACGGTTCTATAGGGACAGCGCGAAATATTGCACATATTTGTGGCCGACCCGGGCTTCGCCAACAGGAACAAAGCCCATAGCAACATGAAACGCCGTCGACGCCGCGTTTGGGGGATCGATATTCACCTCCGCACACAGATGAACAGCCCCAATAATGCGGGCAAACTCGATTGCGTGATCATAAAACAATTTCGCAATGCCGCGCCCTTGCAAAACATCGTCAACGGCGACGCGATCAATATAGAGAAATCGACCGTAGCGTTCTTTGAACCAATTGAAATTTTCTCCGCTATAGGATGACGACTCGTCAAATGCGACGATAAAGGCGGCGCCTCCAAACGCCTGACGCGCAAATGGACTTGCGGCGACCAGCGCTTCGAATTCAGGCATAGTAACCGGCGACAAAAGCGATTCATATTTCTGGTTAACAGTGTGCGCGGCGCCAAATTGGGCGCGCGTCAGCGGCGAAATTTCGATCGGCTCCATGCGGAAATCAGATTCGCTCACCAAGCGCATATCTTATCACATCCGCATAATCCATGACGAGCGACGCGCAAAAAGTCACAAACAAAACAAGAATCCATTTTCCGCCTAAAGTCCCGCGCACGCGCCAAACGTCTCGCCGACGCCATAAATAGATGGCCAGCGGCGTCCAGAACAAAATATGAGGAAGCCCCAAAATTCTTTGATAGCCAAACCGGCTATGCATCCAAATCATCAGAGGAAAGACGAAAATCATCGACAAAATGGTCCATCGCGCTTCCGAGCGCGTCAATGAAAACGGAATAGCCAGCGCGATCACAACGCCCATAAAGTTGACCCAGGCCTGAACCCAGGCCGGGGCGTTTGCAAGGTCATTCTGGAATGCGGTGATTTGGTCCATCATTGCGCCCACCGTAAAGTTGATGCTCTCAAGCATTCAGTATGTCGCGGTTAGCGTTAGCGCTCAATGTAGCCGAGTGCCAATATTTTTGCCGATCAGATGATTCGCGCAACCGTTATCCAACATACCGGACACCGCAAAAAACGAAATTTTTATGGCTGGCTGATCAATTTGTGATCACAATGACTTAGCAGGTTTTTGGGAAAAGTTGAGCCACGAAACGATTCTCGCTCTGTCGAAACTTCGCCGTAATAGTGTTATTTTATATCTTCATCGGCAAACGCAGGGTGACACAAAATTAAGCCTGCCGCGTTAACCTCAATTCTAAAGCCGTAATTGCCGATGGCGGCGTATCGAATGCCTTTCTGGCGACGATTTTTGAGACGACGGAGCTGACGACCAACGGGGCCAAGGACAGGTGACCAATTGTGTTTTGTTCGATGAAAACCAGGGATGCGGTCGACGCCGCCCGCCTTGTTTTGTCGCGCAACGACCCCATCTCAAAAATAGACGCTACAAACAGCGAAGCGCTCCTGGCGCGGCGCAAATTCAATTACCGGACAACAGGGCGGAAATATCAGCAACGGGGGCCAGGCGACGGGCCGCCGACGCATTCGGCGTGGGGCGCGAATATTGGCGAAGTGTGAGTGAAATAGTGAGCGTGGCGAAATGAGCGATCAAAATCTCGATGTCTTTGACATGTTTTCTGAGGGTTACACAAAGACGCGGCAGGACGCGATGTCCCTTCGCGATTATCTATTAGAAGCGCGGGACAACCCGATGCTGTACGCAAGTCCGGCTGAACGCATGGTGAAAGCGATTGGCGAGCCGGAAATGCTCGACACATCGCGCGATCCGCGATTATCGCGAATATTCTTTAACCGGACAATCCGCCGTTACAAAGCGTTCGAAGGCTTCTTCGGCATGGAAGACACGATCGAACGGATCGTCTCCTACTTCCGTCACGCCGCGCAAGGGCTCGAAGAAAAACGCCAGATCATTTACCTCCTCGGTCCGGTTGGCGGCGGCAAGTCATCTCTCGCCGAGCGCCTAAAAGACTTAATGGAAGAGTATCCGATATATGTCCTGAAGGCGGGTGACGAAATTTCGCCGGTATTTGAAAGCCCGCTTGGCTTGTTCCAAAGCGAGGAATTGAAATCACTTCTGGACGACAAATACGGCATCGAAAAGCGACGCTTGACCGGCCTGATGAGCCCATGGGCGGTAAAACGCCTCGATGAGTATGGCGGTGACATTTCAAAATTCGAAGTCGTAAAAGTATTCCCGTCGAAATTGCGTCAGATCGCGATTACCAAAACCGAACCGGGCGATGAAAACAATCAGGATATCTCCGCACTCGTCGGCAAGGTTGATATTCGCAAGCTGGAACATTTCAGCCAGGACGACACGGACGCATATTCCTATTCAGGCGGACTATGCCGCGCCAATCAGGGGCTTTTAGAATTCGTCGAAATGTTCAAGGCGCCAATCAAAGTCCTCCACCCGCTACTCACCGCGACCCAGGAGGGCAATTATGTGGGCACCGAAGCGCTCGGCCCCATCCCATTCCAGGGCGTAATCTTAGCCCACTCGAATGAAAGCGAGTGGCAGCAATTCCGCAATAATAAAAATAACGAAGCGTTCCTTGATCGGATTAATGTGATCAAGGTCCCCTACTCGCTGCGTGTGACTGAGGAACGCCAGATTTACGAGAAGCTTCTCGCCAATTCCGAACTGTCAGAAGCCCCATGCGCGCCGGAGACGCTTGATTTATTGGCGCGGTTCTCTGTGCTGACCCGGTTGCGCGAACATGAAAACTCCAACCTCTACTCCAAACTGCGCGTTTACGACGGCGAGAAGTTGAAGGATACCGACCCGAAAGCAAAAAGCCATCAGGAGTATCGTGACGCCGCTGGTATCGACGAGGGCATGGACGGGATTTCCACCCGTTTCGCTTACAAAGTCCTGTCGGAAACGTTCAACTTTGACACCAATGAAGTGGCGGCCGACCCGGTGCATCTGATGTATGTTCTGGAAACCGCCATTAAACGTGAGCAATATCCGGACGAAACAGAGAAACAATATCTTGATTTCATTAAGTCCGAATTGTCTGCGCGTTATGCAGACTTTATCGGCAAGGAGATCCAGAAAGCTTATCTGGAAAGTTATGGCGAATACGGACAAAATCTCTTTGATCGCTATATTGCCTATGCGGACGCGTGGATTGAAGATCAGGACTTTAAAGATCCGGACACTGGACAATTACTTGATCGGGCGACGCTCGACGCAGAACTCTCAAAGATAGAAAAGCCGGCCGGCATCGCCAATCCGAAAGACTTCCGCAATGAGGTGGTCAAATTCGCCCTGCGCGCGCGCGCGAATAATGAAGGCAAAAATCCGAAATGGACGTCTTATGAGAAACTGCGCAACGTCATTGAAAAGCGCATGTTCTCCCAGGTCGAAGACTTGCTCCCTGTGATCTCTTTTGACTCAAAGAAAGATTCTGACACCGCTGACAAGCATGACAATTTCGTCGCCCGCATGGTCGAGCGGGGGTATACCGCAAGGCAAGTGCGCCGACTGGTCGAATGGTATATGCGGGTGAACAAGGCGGGGTAGGGACGCATTTACGCACGCTAGTTTTACTGCGCATCAGGAGCATTAAATGCGCCATCGCGCAATCGCTTGCTTGACCCAATAGGCTTGACTACGAATGTCAACTTCGCATTTCATCGATCGCCGCAAAAATCCCAAGGGTAAGTCTCTTGGGAACCGCCAGCGCTTTCTGCGGCGGGCGAAAGCGCAGATCAAGGAAGCGGTGAACAAGTCCCTGCGCGACCGGTCCCTGAAAGAGCTGGACAAGGGCGAGAAAATCTCAATCCCTTCCAAATCGACAGCCGAACCGAGATTTCGCATCGATCCGGAAAGCGGCAAGCGCGAGCACGTCCATCCGGGAAACAAGGAATTCGGTCCCGGCGACAAGATCAAAAAACCGCCTAAAAGCGGCGGACGCGGCAAGGGTAAAGACGCCAGCGATTCCGGCGATGGCGAAGATTCATTTCAGTTCACCCTGACCCAAGAGGAATTTCTCGACATCTTCTTTGAAGATCTGGAATTGCCCAACCTGGTCAAGCGATCGCTAAAAGAGATTAAGGCTTACGCTTATAAACGCGCGGGGATCACGGTCGCCGGCTCACCGACCAATCTTAATCTGGTGCGCACCATGCGCAACGCCCATGGGCGACGGCTTGCGCTCGGCCGTCCGTCCACAAAGGAAATGAACGAGTTAAAAGAGCGCCTCTTCGCCCTGGAGCGGATCACCCACCCGGACGAAGAACAAATCGCTGAAACGAAAGATATCATCGCAAAATTGGAAGCGATGGAAAAACGCCGCCGCTGGGCGCCGTTCATTGACCCGCTTGATGTGCGGTACAACGCATTTGAGCCAACGCCGGTGGAGACAACCGCCGCAGTCATGTTCTGCCTGATGGATGTCTCCGGCTCCATGGGCGAGCGGGAAAAAGACCTCGCCAAGCGTTTTTATATGCTGCTCTATCTCTTCCTGAAGCGCCGATATGAGCGGGTGGAAGTTGTCTTTATACGGCACACCCACCACGCCGAGGAAGTGGATGAAGAAACGTTTTTCTACTCACGCCAATCCGGCGGCACAGTCGTCTCGACGGCGCTTGAAAAAATGTTGGAAGTCCAGAAAGACCGCTTCCCCGCCCATGAATGGAACATCTATGTTGCGCAGGCTTCTGACGGCTTCACGCAATCAGGCGACGCAAAGGAATGCGTTCAGCTTCTAGAGACACAGGTCATGCCAATTTCTCAGTACTACGCCTATATCGAGATCCTTGATGAGCGTGAGCTGGAAGTGTTTTCCGACGCCGATTCCGGTGCAGAACTTTGGCGCGCCTATCGAACATTCGCACCTGGTTGGCCGAACTTTGCGCAAACCCGGATCGCCCGACCCCAGGATATCTTTCCGGTCTTCCGGGAACTTTTCGCCCGCAACACGAGGGAGGCGGCATGAGCATCGCTGAAATGACAATTCTGGCCATGAGCGGTGCGGTGATGATTATCGCCGCGATCGCAGTGATCGTCGTTGCTCGAAATCTTTTCTTTGGCGGATCCTCGCAAGCGCCGGCGGAGCCGCGCGCGGATTATGACGGTGACGATGGCTGACCCGGCGGAAAAACCTTCCCTCATTTTTGACGGCGCCGACTGGGATTTTGAGACGCTCCAGCGGGCGCTCGACGCGATTGAAGATGTGGCCCTCAATGATCTCGAACTCGATATTTACGCGAACCAGATCGAGATCATTTCATCCGAGCAGATGCTTGATGCCTATTCCTCCCACGGCATGCCGCTCATGTATAAACATTGGTCTTTCGGGAAGCATTTTGCCCGGGACCAGATGAACTATCAAAAGGGGTATTCCGGACTCGCTTATGAGATCGTGATCAACTCCGACCCGTGTATCGCCTATCTTATGGAGGAAAACACGATGACGATGCAGGCGTTGGTCATGGCCCACGCCTGCTATGGACATAACCATTTCTTCAAGAATAATTATCTCTTTCGTCAATGGACAGATGCCGAAGGCATTCTACCTTACCTCGACTTCGCCAAGAAATATATCGCCAGATGCGAGGACGAATATGGCCTGGCGGAAGTTGAACGCATTCTTGATGCGGCGCACGCGCTGATGGACCAGGGCGTCTTTCGTTACAATCGCCCGCCCCGGCTGTCAGCCGAAGACCGCCTCGCCAAACTCGCCGCCCGCGCCAAGCATGAACACGAGACATTCAACGATATCTGGCGCACTCTACCGAACACGGAGGAAGACGCAGAAGACGCTGAGGAAAGGGTGGCGGAAGTCCGGCACATTAAATTGCCGGAGGAGAATCTCCTTTACTTTATTGAGAAAGCGAGCCCGATCCTCAGACCATGGGAACGCGAACTCGTCCGTATCGTGCGCAATGTAGCGCAATATTTTTACCCGCAAAAGCAGACCAAGGTGATGAATGAAGGCTGCGCGACATTCACGCATCACTACATCATGAATGAGCTATACGCCCGGGGACAGATTAGCGAAGGCGCGATCATGGAGTTTTTGCACTCCCATTCATCCGTCGTCTTTC
Organism: Pseudomonadota bacterium; assembly: GCA_039186325.1. Taxonomy (GTDB): domain Bacteria; phylum Pseudomonadota; class Alphaproteobacteria; order Caulobacterales; family Parvularculaceae; genus Hyphococcus. The sequence goes on from JBCDAD010000010.1 coordinate 35,365, forward strand.
AGCCGGACTTCGATGATCCGCGATATTCCGGAATTAATCCTTACGCACTCGGCTTCGCCATGATGGAAGACATCAAGCGCATTTGCGAAGATCCGAAAGACGAGGACCGGGAGCTTTTCCCGGACCTGGCCGGTTCGAAAGACTGGCGCCGCGCACTGAAAGACGCCTGGGCGAATTTCCGGGATGAAAGCTTTATCCTGCAATATCTGTCACCAACGGTGATGCGCCAGTTCCGGTTCTTTTCAATCGCCGACGACGCCAGCGAGAACTTTCTGGAGGTGGGTGCTATTCACAATATGTTGGGATTTCGTCGGGTGCGCGAGCGCCTCGCCAGCATGTACGACCTTGGCATGCACGAGCCGAACATCCAGGTGACCGGCGCCGACCTTGAAGGCGACAGGGTTCTCCATTTACGTCACGAAACACATCAAGGTCGAACGCTCAGTCCAAAGACAAAAGACGCTGTTCTCTATCACATCGGAACCCTGTGGGGCCATGATGTGAGACTGGAGGAAAGCGGCGCGGAAGATGGAGGCGGATAGTACGCCTTATCATCTGGCTTGAGTATTTTTGGTCAGAAGGAACAAATTCTTTCTTCCGAATACGAGATTTCATAAATGCCCATCAAAGAAAAACCGCTATTGGATGCTGAAGAAAAGTTAGGCCCTCTTCCCGGGTTTCTTTTTTCTCATCCGCTTATCGCCGGTTTTTTCGCTATCATGATGTGCCCAATATTCGGCGCGATTTTCGTTATTTTCCAAAGCAGCATTTATGGCTCGGTGTCGCCCTTACAGTTATATAACAGCGCGCGAATCGGGGCCATTCTTGCAACAGGCTTTGCGTTCCTCGTCTTACTCTTGATCGCGTTTAGCGCCTTACGAAAAAGCGAACAGATTGGCTATTGGCTTGCATTCGTCTTTGGCGGTATTGTTGCAATAGCGGCGCTAGCAGCGGCTGACGCCCTGTCTCGCAACTATTTGTTAGAAAACTTAGCCGACTACGGATCAGTTTTTTGACGCAACGCAACCGCTAAAACCCGTTCTCTATGATAACTTCCTCGAGCGCGAGCTGCCCACCTTTTGGCCAAGGCTCTTTAATACCCTTACCGACGGCGACCATCGGACCCATCACATGGTCGTCCGGTAGATTGATCAGCTTGGCGACTTCCTCAATGTCGAACCCGATCATCGGGCAGGAATGATACCCCATCGCCGTCGCCGCCAACATCAGGTTTTGCATCGCCATCCCAATCGACCGTTGCGCCTCGTCCCGCTGCAACCAGTCGCGCCCGTCATGAAACGGGCCCATCCAATTCACGAGAAGATTGGCGACCTCCTCGGGCGCATGGCGCCAATAACGCTCCGGCGATTTCGCCCAGGCTTTCACATCCGCCGTCATCGCGATTAGCAAGGAGGCGTCAGTCATCTGCGCTTGATCATTGCCGTGATCTTTTCGGATTTTCTCGCGCAACGCCGGGTCGCGAATAATGACGAAACGCCAGTGCTGAATGTTGAAGCTCGTCGGCGCCAGCATGGCGGCGCGGAGCAGGGATTCCTCTTCGCTCTTCGAGAACTTATGACCGGCGTCAAATTCTTTGATTGAGCGTCGCTTCGCGATGGCGTCGAGGGTTTCCATAGTTTTCTCCAGTCCCGGTTTTTGCGTCTTGTGACGAATACTTAGCGATGCAGATTGCCTTTTCGCAAGCAATGACCGCACCTTTTCAGATAAGCGTTTTGCGCAAAAACACGGCGCAGGGTTGTCCTTATTCCGCAGGATCGTCCCGGCCGAAATTCGGCGCCGCTGTTTCCTGCCCCGCATCGACGATCGCCCGGCGCAGCGCGCGCCCACGGGAAAAGGACCGATGCAACGCCTCGCCATCGCCCCAACGGATCGCCCGTTGAAGCACCGCAAGCTCTTCTGAAAAACGGCCCAGCGTTTCGAGTACAGCGTCCTTATTGTGGAGAAAAACGTCTCGCCACATCACCGGATCGGATGCGGCGATACGGGTAAAGTCGCGAAATCCCCCGGCCGAATATTTGACGATCTCGGCCTGCGTTACTGATTCCAGATCGTCGGCGGCGCCGACAAGCGTGAACGCGATGAGGTGGGGCAAATGGCTCGTTACCGCCAGCGCCAGGTCATGGTGCTCCGCATCCATCAACTCAACTTGCGCGCCCGCCGCCTCCCATAACCTGGCGACGCGCGCGACAGCGCGTTCATATGCTTCGTCATTTCGCGAGAGCGGCGTCAGGATGCACCATCGTTCCTGAAATAACGTCGCAAAGCCTGCGGCGGGTCCGGATTGCTCCGTCCCTGAAACCGGGTGACACGGAACAAAAAAGATATCATCGCGTAATGACTGCGCCGCCCGCACCGCCGCGCCTTTGGTTGAGCCAACGTCAATGGCGATCGCCCCCGCCATCGCCGCGGCGTTCAACTGATTACAGACATCAGCGATAGCGCCGACCGGCGTTGCAACAATGATCAGCTCGGCTTCCCGGATAGCGTCTTTGAGGGTTTTCGCGGCTTCATCAGTGACGCCAAGCTTAAGCGCCTCGGCGTTCGCTGCTGCATCAATATCGAAACCAGTAATGCGCGCGACGACACCCGCTTTCTTCAACGCAAGAGCGAGCGACGAACCAATCAGCCCAACGCCAATCAGCGCGCCCGATTGAAATGCAACATCATCGCTCATGATGGGAACATCTCGGCCAGAAGCGTTACGAGTCGGCGATTGGCTTGCGTTTCTCCGATTGAAATTCTCAGATAGTCCGGGAGACCATATGCTTCCACATCCCGGACAAAGACACCGCGGGAGGCCAAAAACTGCAGAATATCGCTCGCCCGGCGCCCCGGCGCGTCCGGAAATTTGACAAGCAGAAAGTTGCCGACGCTTGGATTTACATCAAGCCCGAGACCGCCCAGCTGCTGCGCCAGCCAATCGCGCTCAGCTTTGTTATGCGCGCGATTGCGCTCAACAAAATCGCGGTCACGAAAAGCAGCGGCGCCTGCCGCCATTGCCGGCCCACTGACATTAAAGGGGCCACGAATGCGGTTGAGAACGTCAGCAACCGCCGGCGGACAATACGCCCATCCAAGACGTAAAGACGCCAGTCCGAAGATTTTCGAAAAGGTTCGTGTCATGACGACATTATCGTTTTCTTCAACCAATGCAGCTCCTGCGGTGTAGTCGGGCGCGTCCACATACTCGGCATAAGCCGCGTCGATCACCAGCAAAATATCTGGCGGCAGATATTCACGCAGACGCCGCAATTCCGCTTCGGAGATATATGTTCCTGTTGGATTATTGGGGTTGGCGAGAAAGACAATCCGTACGCTGGCGTCAACCGCGTCAAGGATAGCGTCCACATCCGCGGTGAGATGGGTTTCCGGCGCAATACGTATGTCAGCGCCGCAGGCCTTCGCCGCGAGGCCATAGACCAGAAAACCATGGGCAGTTTGAACAATTGCGTCGCCTGGCCCCAGATATCCCCGCGCCAGAAGTTGGAGCAATTCGTCGGAGCCGGCGCCGCAAACAATATTGCTGACGTCAACGCCTTCGATTTCCGCTATGGTTTCGCGTAACGCCGTGGCGGCGCCATCGGCATATATCGTAACGTGATCGCCCGCCGCGCGATAGGCCGCAATCGCCGCTTCGCTTGCGCCAAGAGCGGATTCATTAGCGGATAATTTATGGATGTTTTCAGCGTCAGACGGCCCCGCGCCCGGAACGTAAGGCGCTATGTCCAGAATGCCTGGACGCGGCGTTAGTCGTGCGCGATCGCGCGAAGCGGAGCTCGACATCGGACCCTTGTCCTTCTGCATTGCAAGCCGCCTGTTATAAGGGAGCGTCTTCATCGCCCGCAAGGCGCCGCGGCGCCTGGCTGCTGCTGGCGGAAATCGCGCCGGCTGGAACGGTCGCCGGGCGAAACGCCCGTTCGCCCCGGGGCCGGATGAGCGCGGCGGGGCTCATCAGGTCTTTCGACGCTTCAACCAGCAGAACGCCGCCCAGCGCCGGCCAAACGCGAGAACCGGCGCGCTCCCACGCGCGAGCCGCACGGAGCAAAAATCGATTGCCATGAGGCGGAAAAAACAACCCGGTACTCCACTGCAAAGGCTGAAACATGGATTCTCGCAAAAGCGTATTCAGGCGCCGTTTGTGATAGGGCCGGCCAGCGGCGAAGGGGGTCGTATCAAGGAGCGACCACAACCCCTGCCGATGAGCGACGACAATAATGACGCGCCCCTTATCCGTCAGTATACGCCACACCTCTCTCATAAGACTGCGCGGCGCCGGCGCCTCCTCAAGGCCATGCACAATCAAACACCGATCAATAGACGCATCGGGCAAGGGCCATTCATGCTCCCCGACAAGGCCGGCGGCGTTCGGGCCTTCAGATGGCCAACGCATGACGCCCTGGCCGCCAGGAGACAACGACAATACACGTTCTGCGTTATTAAATAACGCCAAATATGGGGAGGCGTAACCAAACCCGGCCACGGCTAAGCCGTCAATTTCTGACCAGGCGTCAGTCAATCGTTCACTGATGAATTCACCAGCTATGCGCCCAAGCGGCGTGCCATAGAATTCATGAAAATCGAGAATATCCGTACGCATGGCGGTTCCTATAATTCAGGCGCACGCTTGAGAAAACAGCTTTGATGATTATGCTGTCTTGAGGACCTAATAAGCGGTTAAAACCGGAGTTTGAACGCAGCAGATGGCCCTTGACGTCATACAAATCCCCTGCCTATCGGACAATTATGGCTATTTGATCCGCGACCGGGACACCGGCGAGACTGCTACAATCGATACGCCGGATGCGGAAGCGATCAATAACACGCTGGCGGCGAAGAGCTGGCGTCTCGATTATATCCTCAACACTCATCACCATTGGGATCACACAGGCGGCAACCTCTCACTAAAAGAGCATTGGGGTTGCACCATTATCGGACCACGCGCCGAGGCGGCGCGAATTCCCGGAATTGATCGGGCCGTCGGCGAAGGCGACACTGTGTCAATTGGGGAAAGTCAGGCTTCGGTGTTTGACACCCCCGGTCATACGGCAGGGCACATCATCTATTTCTTTGCAGAGGATGTGCTCGCCTTTGTTGGGGACACAATTTTTGCTCTGGGATGCGGTCGCTTGTTTGAAGGCAAGCCAGCCGAGATGCTGGCGTCGTTGAACAAGATTGCGGCTTTACCGCCGGAAACGAAGTTATTCTGCGCCCATGAATATACCGAAGCGAACGCGGCATTTGCGATAACTGTCGATCCAGAGAACGCCACGTTAAAGCAACGCCATGCCGAGATTGAGGCGAAGCGGGCCAACGGCATGCCGACGGTGCCGAGCACGCTCGCAGAAGAATTAGCTACCAACCCGTTTCTGCGTTCTGACGCGGAATCCTTACGACGCACGCTTGATATGCAGTCGGCGACGGCTGTGGAAGTTTTTACGGAAACCCGCCAGCGAAAAGACAGTTTCTGATCCTTCCACCGACCAATACCGATACGAATCAATCTAAGCTTTCTGCTGATCAGTCTAGTGATTTTTTATCAGTGAGGAGAATGCGCTCATGCCATTTGTGTTGACGATTGCGCAGCGAAAAGGCGGCGCGGGAAAATCCACGCTTGCTTGCCAGTTGGCTGCAACATTCGCCGAAGACCCTAATCTCACCGTCGCGGGCATTGATACCGATGAGCAATGCAGCTTTGGCGGTTGGGGCGCGCTGCGCGCCGAGTATGCAGATGTACCGCCGGTTCCCGTTATCGCGACGTCAAACTACGGATTAAATGGCGCTTTGCGCAAATTGCGCGATGTCGACATTATCGTTATCGACACCACGCCCTCTGTTGATGCGCAGGTTCGCCAGGCCATTCGCGCAGCTGACCTCGTTTTGACGCCTTTGCAGTTATCGCCATTTGATTTGAAGGCGGCGACGCCTACAGCAGAATTTATTGGCCGTGAGGGAAAACCGGTAAAATTTGTCGTCAATCGAACGCCGCCACGCGCCCGTATATCAGACGTAATACGCGCTGAAATCCGCAATCAGAACTTACCGACTGCCGAGACTGAACTTGGCAACCGCGCCGCCTACGCTGAAAGTATCGCAAACGGGCTCGGCGTCGTCGAATTCGCACCGGCAAGTTCGCCGGCCGTCACAGAAATCCGCGCATTAGCGCAAGAATTAGCGCCTACATCCCGAAAGAATCGCCGCGCTGCATAACTTTGCGATCATAGAACGGATCATTTGACAATGGGCGTGACCCACCTAAACCCGAAAACAAAAAGGGAGCCGCTTGCGCCGCTCCCTTTCCGTTCGCTTTCGCGATAAATGAAGTGCATCCCAATCCAGTGAGAATTCGATTGCTCTTCACACGGCTTTCTTAATTCCGATTGCTCGGTCTTCATACTCACCGCTTAACTTGTCGGTGCACAGGGTCCAAACGCCGCCGTCGCTAACATTTTTCCCACCTGTACGCCGCAAGTCCACCTCATCTCACTTCGGTTTGGACGGCCGTCCGCTCCGAATTTCAATCAAGCGCGTCGATTCACGGCTTGCCCGCCGCACACGACGATCCCGGTCTCCCGTTATCATTGCCCAAAAAGGCAACAACCGGAAGCAGACCGCTCAGGTCTGGCATAGCGCGCGACAGACTGCCTAACCAATTTCTTGGTCCGGACTTTCTTGCCCGGCGTCTGTTTTTGACGGTCCGCTTCTGAGCGTTACGGCCGTCCAGCGCATCTACTCGTTGATCCCGTTTTCCTAGCCGCTAGGCAAACGCAGCAAAGAAACGATAGGGTCGCGATGAATTTAAGATACCTACTTATTGACAAACGTCGAGATAATCTTTTCCCCAATGATTCGACATAAGGCTGGGGAAAACTATTCCACCCCGCTTATCGCTGGCTAACGTTTCGAAAAGACAACAAAAAAATTATTTGCCGGCATGGTGTTGATATGCGTGCAGGAAAAATCGTGCTCAGCCGCGACTGGAAGAATATCACTTTCCAGATCTCGAACGCCCCAGTCTGGATTTCGCGCGCGAAGGCTCTCGTCGAAAGCTTCGTTAGACGGC
>JBCDAD010000011.1:0-38742 GCA_039186325.1 Pseudomonadota bacterium
GCAGAATTCGCCCGCATCCTCGCGCAACGACTTGATCAGGGCGTTACGAAGTTTGAAATTCGCCTCGATCCGCCGAGCCTTGGACGGATAGACGCCTCGATATCTGTCAATGACAAGGGGGCGCAAGAATTGAGCATTCGATTCGATAACCAGGCTGCGTTTGAACAGTTTTCCCGGGATGAAAATGCAATCCGCCTCGCCCTCTCAGATTTTGGGTTTGAGCTTGGCGACGGGAAAATGAAGTTTGTCCCGCCGGAAGACATCAAATCGCCAGACGGCGACCCGAACGTAACGTCAACAGCGCCAACTCAAGCCCCTTTTTTAGCGCCACTTCGCCCACATGACATCGTCGGCGTTCTGGATATCCACGCATAAGCAATCTCTATGGAAACGAACCCTATTCAATCCCCACAAACATCAACGGCGGAGTCTGCGGTGGCGACGACGCAATTGACCGCCAATTTTGATACTTTTCTTACACTCCTGACCGCGCAACTCCAGAACCAAGACCCTCTAGACCCTCTTGATACCGAGAAATTTACAGAGCAATTGGTGCAATTTTCATCCGTCGAACAATCGATTCAAACTAATCAGAATTTGGAGACGCTGATTGGCTTGCAGGCGTCAGCGTCGAATGGTCAGGCGTTATCGATGATTGGTCAAACAGCGGAAGTAGCCAGTGCAGAGGCGCGGCTGAACGAGACTGGCGCCGAATGGCGTGTAACGCTGCCCGATCAGGCTGAGCAGATCGCGTTGACTGTACAAAATGAAAATGGCGAGACAATCGCTGTTCTCGAAGGACAGACAAATCAAGGCGAACAGGTGATCCATTGGAATGGCGAACGTCGCGATGGCACCCAAGCGCCACAGGGAACTTATACGCTGAACGTTGTTGCAAGCGATGTAACCGGAAACAGATTAGACGCCCAAATCGCTATCAATGGGCGCGTTAGCGCGGTGACTTTTGACACTAATGGCGCACGGATCGAGATCGGCGGCGCCGCCTACAATGTCGCCGATGTCATTCGCGTGTCGCAAAACTTGAACGAGGCAAACAAGTCATGAGTTTTTCAGGCGCTTTTTCCATCGGGCTTGCAGGCGTGAATGCTTACGCTACCAGTCTCCAAACCATTTCCGAGAATATTGCGAACTCTCAAACAACCGGCTTTAAACGGGCGCGCACCGATTTTGCTGACTTGATCGCCACGCCGGCGGCTGACGGCGGCATATCGGGCGGCGGCGTTACCGCGAATGCGCGCATACAACTCAACGAACAGGGCGGCGTGGTTCGAACAAATTCTGAAACGGATTTGGCGCTCTTAGGTGAGGGATATTTCGTCGTGTCAGAAACCGCTGATGGAAATCCGGCGGAAGAACCGCTCCTTTTTACCCGATCGGGCGGATTTACGACTGACCAAAATGGCAATCTCGTTAATGCTGCTGGTTACTACTTGCGAGGAACGCCGATCACAGATGGCGCCGCCCCGAATCTTGCTGGCGGCCTAAATAGTCTGCAGACAGTCAATATAAACGCAGTATCTGAACTATTTGAACCGACTGACGCCATTTCGCTTCGCGGCAATCTTTCAGCTGACGCGATAACTGGCGAAACCGTCAATCGATCCCTATCTGTCATTGATGCCGATGGGACGACACAGACACTAATCACAACTTTTTTTAGAACGGCGGGAGGTCAATGGTTTGGTGAAATATCAGACAGCGTCGGCACGCAACTTGGCCAGGGAGAGATCGTTTTCGATTCAAATGGTCGTTTCAATGCAGAAGCCTCAGGGTTTCCGACGCAAATTCAACAAAATACATCCACATTCTCTATAGATGCTTCCGCATTGACTTCAATCACCCGCGCAACGGACTTAACATCGAGCACTACGGACGGCGCCCGCGCTGCACCGCTCTCGGGGATTGAAATTTCGGGAAATGGCATCGTCAGCGCGAGGTTCGCAAATGGTCTATCGCGTGATCTATTTCTCGTACCGATAGCTACATTTCGTAGCGATAGCGCGTTAGAGCGCGGCGCTGACTCCACGTATCGGTCCGCTTCAAGCGATGACATACCGGTCTTGAACGCTCCGGGATCCGAGCGCGCCGGCGCCATTGAAAGCGCTGCGCTGGAAATTTCGACCGTCGATATCGCACAGGAGTTCTCCGCGCTTATTGAGACGCAGCGGGCCTATTCCGCCAATACACGCGTTATCACTGTCGCCGACGAATTATGGCGTACACTGACGCAAACGGCCCGATAGAGAATTTCTTATCAAATCCTAACACAATCATGAAAATTGAATTTTTCACAGATAATCAACCACTTAGAGAAGCTTTTACCCTACCGTTTATTCGTTTCTTAAAAGCGCCCGGCTAATGTGCCCCATGTCTAGTTGAGTACCAAGGGGATACGTCGCTCATGTCTGTCGTCGCAAACAGCGCCTCGCCAGGAGAAAACAAGGAGCCCTATGTGATAGGGCCCGACGGCACGCCGCTGACGCTAAAAGATTTACCGCCGCCTTCCACGAAACGCTGGGTTATTCGCCGAAAGGCGGAAGTCGTCGCAGCAGTACGGGGGGAATTGTTGACGCTGGAAGAGGCGTGCGACCGTTATAAGTTGACGGTGGAGGAATTCCTTTCCTGGCAGAAAGCAATCGACCAATTCGGCCTGCCAGGATTGCGAGCGACCCGGGTTCAGCAATACCGTTAAACTCCTCTTTACACGTTTTAATGAATTAGAACCCGTTGGGCGTTCCCAGCGGGTTTTATTTTGTCCATGCTGACACCCTCAACGAAAAATTTACGGGACACGAGGCAATATTTGCCGGGTAAGTAGCGCAGATGTTTGCGCTGCGCGGAGAAAAAGCGTGTCGGTGTGGACGATTTCGTAAAATTCATCAGATCTTTCGGTCTCGCCCGGTTGGGGGCGATCATTGGCGTTACGCTCGGCGTGGCGATCGCTATGGCGTTTATCGTTATGCGCATTGGCGGCCCGCAAATGCGAATCCTCTATGCGGATATCCCTTACGCGGAAGCTCAGTCGATACTCACGCGTCTGGAACAAGATGGCGTTCGCCATCAACTGCGCGACAATGGTGCGAAAGTGTCGATCCTTGTGCCGCGAGATGCGATCAGCCAGGTGCGCGTGACGCTCGCCGCTGACGGGATGACGCCAAAAGCTGGCGTCGGGTATGAGATTTTTGATCAATCCAACTCGTTGGGCGCGACGTCATTCCAACAAAATATCAATCGCCTTCGTGCGCTCGAAGGCGAACTAGCCCGGACAATTTCGACGATTGCCGGCGTACGGGCGGCTCGCGTTCACCTCGTCATGCCGGAACGCGAGTTATTCGCACGAGACCGGTCGCTAGCGTCGGCGTCCGTTGTTGTTGACGCCGTTTCCAAATTGGACGGACGCACCGTCAACGCGATTATCAATCTTACAGCGTCTGCAGTCCCGGGCCTTCAACCACAGCAAGTCACATTATTGGATAAGTCGGGCGCCCTGCTCGCCGCTGGCGGCGATCCAGATAGCGATACGGCAATGAGCGGCGGCATTGAGGACCGAAAAATCGCCGCTGAAGCCCGCATTCGACAGGAAACGCAAGATATTCTGGAACGTATTGTCGGCGCCGGCAATGTCAGGGTCGAGGTTGCAGCGGATATGGATTTCAGCCGCGTCACTGAAAGCGCGGAAATTATCGATCCAGACAGCCAGACCGTGTTGTCATCGACGACAATCGAAGAGACGGCGAATGACGCCAACAACAACGCCGGAAGAAGCGTGAGCGTAGCGAACGCACTTCCTGGCGGACAAGTCGCAGCGCAGAACGGACCGAACGCCGTTTCCTCGTCACAGCGTACAGAAGAAATTACCAATTACGAGATCACCAAGACCACGCGTAACGCCGTTCGCGAAGAAGGGCTGGTCATTAATCGTCTCTCAGTAGCGGTCGCCCTCAACAATACTGGCCTGCCCACGCCGCGGACGCCGGAGGAAATTGATCGATTGACGGCGCTGGTTCAATCCGCCATCGGATTTAATGCAGCCCGCGGCGATCAAATCAGCGTGGTGGATATTCCTTTCGTGCAGGCGGACACAGCGCCAGGTCCGGCCGCGGAAGTGACAACACCGGTCGATCAGGACGCGATGCTACGTGTCGCCGAGATCGCGGCGCTCGCCGTGATCGCAATCGCTATGATCATATTCATCCTTCGTCCGCTCTTTTCGCCGCGCTCACTGCCAGCGACGAATGCAGTCGCCGCACCGCCCGACGCCAGCGCGCTTCCCGCTCCGGAAGCAATTGACGGCCATGCGCAAATTGACCTCGCACAGGTCGACGGCAACGTAAAAGCATCGTCCATCAACAAGGTCTCCGAAATCGTAAAAGCGCATTCCGAAGAATCTGCGGGCATCTTGCGTAATTGGATGCGGGAGGCGTCATGAGCGCGGAGCCAATTACCAATATTGACCAACTCAGCGGCGCGCAACGCACGGCTGTCGTCATGCTCGCCCTCGGCGAAGAAAACGGGAAGTCCCTTTGGGAAGCATTCGACGACGACGAATTGCGCGAGATCACGCTCGCCATCACAAGCCTTGGCGCTGTGTCTTCCGACGTGGTGGAAGCCCTGCTCTTTGAGTTTGTAAACAGTCTTTCTGCGACCGGCGCTATCTCTGGTTCGGCCAGTTCGGCACGCCGGTTTTTAAAAAATATACTGCCGGCGGATCAGATTGACTCGATTATGGAAGAGGCCAAAGGTCCCGCAGGGCGCACAGTTTGGGACAAGCTCGCCAATGTGAATGAGCGCACTCTGGCGGGTTACCTGAAGAACGAACATCCGCAAACAATCGCAGTTATCTTATCCCGGGTGAAACCGGAACACTCGGCCAAGGTGATCAGTGTACTTCCCGATATGGTCGCTGAGGAAGTTCTCAATCGTATGCTTGACTTGGGTCCGGTCCAGAAAGACGTCCTGGCCCAAATTGAACAGGCGCTGAAAACAGAATTCATGGCCGTGCTCACCCGCGGACGCGAACGCGACGCCCATGAAGCCATGGCGGAGATTTTTAATCATTTTGATCGTCAGGCCGAGCGCCGGTTTATGGGAACATTGGAAGACAAGAACCCGACTGCAGCGGAAAAAATCAAAGCGCTGATGTTTGTTTTTGAAGACCTGACGCGCCTTGATGGCGCCGATATCCAGATTCTGCTGCGCCATCTCGACAAATCGATCCTCGCAACCGCGCTAAAAGGCGCCAGCGAGACAATGGCCTCGCTATTCTTCACAAATATGTCCGAACGCGCGTCCAATATTCTACGTGATGACATAGAAATTATGGGGCCCATTCGCGTTCGGGAAGTCGAACTTGCTCAGTCGAAGATAGTCGAAACAGCCAAACGCCTTGCGGAAGAAGGCGAAATCTATCTCTCAAAATCACAAGATGAGGAATTGATTTACTGATGCCGCATTCCTCTTCAGCGATCCCTTTCGAGTTTGACGAAGTCGTGGAAACGGCCAGTCGCTCGGTTGTCGAAGATGCGCCGACTGATGACGCCATCGACGATGACGCGCTCCGCGCCAAATTCTACGAAGAGTTCCAAGAATCAGAATTGGCGAAACAAACGGCGTTATTGCAGTCTATCCAAATCGCACTGAACGGTGTGCAAGACCAACGCGATGATATGTTGGCAGCGCACATTGCGCAGCTAGTGAGTGGCGCAAAAGAAATCGTCAAGCGCCTATTCTCTAACGCAACTGTTCATCACCATGCGGATTTCGCTGAAGAACTCCTTGATACATTTGCACAAAAAGCAGTGAAGCCGACCAGAGCGACGCTCTATGTATCCAGGTCCATCGACGAAACACTGCTCGATCGCCTGCGCAATGCCGCCAGCAAAGCTCCAAATGATCATGAAATCACGATCGAAACCCATAAGGATATCGATCGTTATGATTGCCGCATGGAATGGCGCGATGGTTCCATGACACGAAATTTGCGCGAAATTCTGGCGCAAATCGAAATCGCTTTTGACGCGCACAAAACAATTGACGCGCCGCTATCAAGGAAAAATACGCCATGAGCACAACCGAGCCCGAAAGCGACGAAATCGATTTTAGTTTGCCGGAGATCAGTGAACCGGCGCCCACGCCGCAAAGCTTTGAAGCCGTCGAAAGCTCCCCGTCACCTTTACCCCAGCGCGCTTTGGATAATGTGCCGGTAAAGGTGTCAGCGGTACTGGGAAAAGTGCGGATCGAAGTTTCAAAACTCCGCGCACTGGGAGACGGCGCAATTATAGAGCTCAATAGAAAGGTCGGCGAACCAATTGATCTTTATATCAACGACCGGCTGATCGGCCGAGGAGAGCTTGTCATAGTCGATGGATCATTGGGCGTAACGATGACGGAAATTGTCAATGAAGAAATTTAACCGATGCCATCCAAAAGGAACTGAATAATGCGTTTGCTCATTATCGGCGAACATTCTTCCGCACTCACGAGCGCCGCAAAAATGGCGATGGAGCGCGGCGCCAAGGTTTCGTTTTCTCCTAATGGAAACTCGGCGCTTGAAGCGTTGCGCAGGGGACAAGGCGCCGACCTATTGATGGTCGACGTTCACGACGATATCGCCGGACTGGTAACCGCGCTTCAATCCGAACGCATTGCCGCGCCGATTGTCGCCTGCGGCGTAGAAGCGGACGCCGATGCGGCGGTCGCGGCCATTCGCGCCGGTGCGAAAGAGTATATTCCGTTACCGCCGGATGCTGACCTGATCGCCGCGGTGTTGGAAGCTGTCGCCGAAGAAGCGTCAGATATGGTCTTCACCGATCCGGCCATGAAAAACGTTATCGCATTGGCTGACCAGGTGGCCCGCTCGGAAGCCTCTATCCTGATCACCGGTGAGTCAGGCGTCGGCAAGGAAGTCATCGCTCGTTACGTACATGAAAAATCAAAGCGTGCGCAGGCGCCGCTCATCTCAATTAACTGCGCCGCGATCCCGGAAAACCTTCTTGAGTCTGAGCTTTTTGGCCATGAGAAAGGCGCTTTCACCGGCGCCGTGTCGCGCCGGATCGGCAAGTTTGAAGAAGCCCATGGCGGCACCCTGCTTCTGGACGAGATTTCGGAAATGGATGTGCGGTTGCAAGCCAAGCTGCTGCGCGTCCTTCAGGAACGCGTTGTAGATCGCGTGGGCGGCGCAAAGCCTATTCCTGTCGATATTCGCGTGATTGCAACATCTAACCGGGACCTCGCTGCTGAAGTAAAAGCGGGAAATTTCCGTGAGGATCTTCTGTTCCGACTAAACGTTGTGAATTTATCCGTACCCGCGCTACGGGATCGACCATCGGACATTCTTGCGCTCGCTAAGCATTTCGCTGTGAAATATGCCGAACTCAACGCCATCCAGGAGCGGCCGATATCAGAAGGCGCACAACGCGCGATCGCCGCTTGTCGGTGGCCGGGTAATGTCCGGGAATTGGAAAACACCATGCACCGGGCTGTCCTTCTAGCCCAGGGCGACACCATCGACATGGACGCCATCCGCCTTCCCGACGGCTCATCCCTTTCTGCAGCGCCGGCGTCATCTGATCCGGTGGCGCAAGATCTGCTTGTCGGTCGGACCGTCGCACAGGTTGAACAAGACCTGATTTTGCAGACACTCGATCATTGCCTCGGCAATCGGACCCATGCCGCCAGTATTCTTGGCATTTCGATCCGTACTCTGCGTAACAAACTCAAACAGTATAATCAGGACGGGGTCGCTGTCCCGCCGCCGGGCGCAGAACGACAGAGCGCCTGAGAACCAATTCTAAGTTGGCTTGAATAGGATTGCACTTGGCTGAAGGGATTGCATTACCGGACCGGATCGCGTTCCGAAACGCCGTTGCGTCATTGGCGCGCGGCGACGGGCTGTTCGCAGCTGGCATTATTGGCATCCTTGCCCTTTTGATCCTGCCAGTGCCGAGCTGGTTACTCGATATTTTGTTGGCCGGCTCAATCACATTTGCGGTTCTCGTTTTGATGACCACGCTATTCACACAAAAGCCGCTGGAGTTTTCGTCCTTTCCGGCGATTCTGCTCATCGCGACGATGCTGAGGCTCGGTCTGAACATCGCGTCGACCCGCCTCATCCTGTCTCAGGGTCATGAAGGCCCCGATGCAGCGGGTCACGTGATTGAAGCGTTTGGCGGATTTGTGATGCAGGGCAACTACGTCATCGGCATGATCGTCTTTGCGATTCTCGTGATTGTGAATTTTGTTGTCATCACTCGCGGCTCGGGCCGCATCGCTGAGGTCGCCGCGCGGTTTTCACTGGATGCAATGCCCGGAAAACAGATGGCGATCGACGCTGATCTTTCCGCCGGTATTATCTCAGAAAATGAAGCGCGGGAGCGACGCAAAGCGCTCGAAGAAGAATCAAACTTTTTCGGCGCGATGGACGGCGCCTCAAAATTCGTGCGCGGCGACGCCATCGCAGGACTGCTCATTACGCTCATCAATATTATTGGCGGCATTATTATCGGCGTCATGCAGATGAACATGTCGTTAGGGGCGGCCGGCGCCTCTTACACGCTGCTCACAATCGGCGACGGCCTGGTCAGTCAGGTGCCGGCGCTCATTGTATCGATCTCGGCCGGTCTTCTTGTCTCAAAAGCCGGGGTTGACGGCGCAGCGGATAAAGTTGTCGCCGCGCAATTCGCTGAATACCCAAAGGCGCTCGCTATGGTCGCTGGCGTACTGGTTATCCTCGCGATCCTGCCGGGCATGCCGTTCCTGCCGTTTTTATTGTTGGCCGTCGCGACCGGCGCTGCCGCTTACGCAGTTCGGAAACAAAAAAAGCAAGCGGTGACGCAAGCCCGCGCTGACGAGGAAGAAGCCGCGCCAAAGGTGGAAGACGATCCAGCGCATATGCTGGCGATCGACGATCTCCGGATCGAACTTGGATATGGATTGCTGCCGCTGATCAATAACGACAAAGGGCCGCGCCTGACCGATCAAGTGCGCGCTGTCCGTCGCGCTATCGCCCAGGACCTCGGCTTTGTAACGCCGCCGGTAAGAATATTAGACAATATGCAGCTTGAACCGAATGATTATGTCATCCGGTTGAAGGAACATGAGATCGCGCGCGGCGCGGTACGGCCCGGACAGTTTCTGGTCATGGACCCGACCGGCGCGGCGCTGGCATTGATCGGCGAGCCCACGCAAGAGCCAGCCTTCGGCCTTGACGCTATGTGGATCGACGAAGGCCAGCGCGAAACCGCATCGCTTAAGGGATTGACGGTGGTCGACGCCGCCACCGTGCTGACCACGCACCTGACAGAAATTATCAAATCAGAGGCGCCGGAACTTCTGTCCTATGCAGAAACCAAAAAACTCATCGACGCCCTCCCCGACAAGCACAAAAATCTGATCAGCGACCTTGTTCCGAATATCGCCACGATCACAACAATCCAGCGCGTCTTGCAATCGCTTTTGGCGGAGAAAGTCTCAATACGCGACCTCCCCACCATCCTTGAGGCGATCGCTGAGGCCGCGCCCCAATCGAAAAATTCGGGCGACATCGTTGAGCACGTTCGCGCGCGGCTTGGGCGGCAGATCTGCAGCGCCCTCAAAAATTCGACCGGGCAAACGCCGATTTTCACACTTTCGGCAAATTGGGAGAACGCTTTTGGCGACGCGCTGATCGGCGATCTGGACCATCGCCAGCTCTCAATGGCCCCATCGCGCCTGCAGGAATTCGTCTCTGCTGTGATGGCCCAGCTGGAAGACGCCGCACGCAGCGGAGAAAATGCCGCGATTGTGACTAGCGCAACCGTCAGACCCTTCGTCAGATCGGTCATTGAGAGGGTTCGGCCGCAAACAATGGTCCTTTCACAAAACGAAATTCACCCCCATACTAAACTTTCCAATCTTGGTCAGATTTAGAGTGAGTACATCGCGGGTATGATGAAATTTATCGCTTCGGATTTGGACGCAGCGAAAGCGAAAGCGATACGCGCATTGGGCGCACAGGCGACCATCGTTTCAGTCAGGCAATTGCCCAGTGGTGATGTGGAGGTCTCCGCCTCCGATAAACCCGCGCCAGCAGCGCCTGCGCCAGCGCCAAAAGCGCAATATGCGGGCGCAGCCCGAGAAGCCGTTGACGAGGGGCCGTTTAGAACAAGCGCCGGACAACGACTAAACGAGCGGATTGAAACAAAATTTTCAGAAGACGCGCTATCCCGGCTCACCGGACAGCTGTCCGGCGGTAAGGCCGCCGAGCGCCTTGATCTCAGCGATATGGAAGTGCGCGGCATCGCTGAGGTGTTGGCTCCCCACGGAATCGGTGAAGCGCTCATCGCCGCCGTTGTCGATGGCGCTCGCCACGCGCGCATAGATGAAGAACTATACCGACTGGAAGCGGGCTTTTCAGAAGCGTTCTCTTTCGCACCAATTCATTTCGCGCCGACGGCGCCGATTATGCTGATTGGCCCCACCGGCGCCGGCAAGACGTCGACGGCGGCCAAATTGGCGGCCACCGCCGGCCGTGACGGCGCCACGCCATTCATGATGACCGCAGATGTTGGCCGGGCCGGCGCTGTTGAACAAATTCGCGCGTATGGAGAATCTCTGGGAGCAGATTACTTCATTGTGGAAACGCCGCTGGACGTTCAGCAGATTTTGCGCAGCCATAAACCAGGCGGCGCGGTCATTCTCGATACGCCTGGCATCAGTCCTTATGATTCCGGAGACATCGCCGCCTTGCGCAGCTATCAGGAGGCCTGCGGCGCTGAACCTGTTCTTGTTTTGCCAGCTGGCGGTGATAAGGAAGAATACTGCGATTGGGCGCAGTCATTTAAAGAATTCGGCGTCAAAAGATGCATCCTGACAAAATTCGACGCCACAAAACGCGTAGGCGCTGGCCTCACGGCCGCGTATGCGGCTGATATGGCTCTTGCGCAGTTCTCCGAGACACCCTTTATTTCTGAAGGATTTCTCGACGCAACGCCGGAATTTCTGGCTCGCCGATTGATCGCAAGCCATCCCGGACAGATGGGTTAAGAAAAAACGGGCCGCGAGGGCCCGTTAATTCGTACACTACTTTTATTATTGTTATTGGGTATCAGCGCCCCCCGCCGGCGCAATTCACTGGATGCCAAGTAACGCGACCGGGTCAATAGACTTCAAGTCCTGCCGAACCTCAAAATGCAATTGCGGACTTGCAACCGAACCGGACTGACCAACCTTGGCGATGATCTGCCCCTGGCGCACTTTCTGGCCTTTGCGAACCAGCATTGCGTCGTTATGTGCATAGGCCGTCACAAATCCGTCTTCATGCTTGATCAGCAATAGATTGCCGTATCCATCAAGCTCAGAACCTCTGTAGACGACTTCGCCATCTGCAGCCGCCCGTACTGGCGTGCCTGCCGGCGCGGCGATATTGACGCCCTCATTGCGCCGCCCAAGGGACCCGACACCATACTCCGCAACGATGGCGCCGCGCACGGGCCATTCAAAAAAACTGGGCGTACTGATGGAGGCCGAAGGTGAGTACGACGCTTTGCGCGCAATCTCTGTCATCGCGGGCGCTGTGCGCGTTTCAGGGACTGGCGCGCGTGCGATCGTCACGGTCTTTGGCTGCTGTACGGCGACGACACGACCCGCAGCGGCGCCGCCCGGAATAACGAGTGTCTGACCGACGCTCAAATGATAAGGCACGGCCAACCGGTTTTCCTGCGCCAGTGTCGCAACCATAACGCCGGTCGCTCTGGACACTGCGTACAGGGTATCGCCGCTCTTAACTTTATAAAAAGCGTCGCCCGCCGGTTTTGGCACTTGCGCCGACGCGCCGGTCGGCAAACGAAGCGCCTGGCCAATGGAAAGCGTATAGGGCGCTTTCAACTGATTGGCATTTATAATGGCGGTCGGGTTGACGCCGTACCGGCGCCCAATTGCATAGACTGTATCGCCGGCTTGCACCTCGATAAATTTCGAAGGTATTTCCAGGGTCGCTGACTTTGTTGGGTACGCGATTGGAGCCGGCTCATAGACTGCGGCAACTGATTTTATTGGCTCAGACTCCACCTGCGCAATGGCTGCTCGTTGCTGCGAAACGGCTCGCGCTTTTGCGTAGTAGGGATTAACGGACTGCTGCGCAATCTGCTGTTTCCGGTATATATCTTCAGGCGAATTATAAATCCGCGCCTGATGAGTCGCACTTCCCTGGACCACTGGCGCCGGACCGCCGGATGCGCATGCAGCGCTTGCAACGATGGGTATACACAAAAGCAATTGACGTGCTGCACTCATTTGACCGACCCGCCTGATCTTAATGATTCGTTAGGAAGTTTATCAAATCCGGTTAACAGCAGGTTAACGGTGCGGCTGGTTTTTCATCCTTGATAGGACTGGGCCAAACGCTTCAGGCTGTCTTCGTGGGTCAACGCAAGGTGCAACGGCGTAATGGATATCCGACCGTCATATATCGCGCGCAAATCCGTTCCATCCGGCGGATCAGACAGCTGGCCAGTATATCCGTACCAATAATAAACGCCGCCGCGCAGATCGCGGCGCTCCTCGGCGAAGAGCTGGTGCGCATCGCGGTGGCCCTGCCGTGTAATTTCCACAGGCCCGACATCATTCGGTTCACGGTCCGGAAAGTTCACATTCATCACGACGTCTTCGGGCCAACCAATCTCCAGCAAACGCCGGATAATCGGCGCCGCCAGTTTTTCAGGCGTCGCCCACCGCGCATTGTCACGCGACATGCGCGCAAGAGACAACGCAATGGACGGCACACCCATGGTCATGCCCTGAAGCGCGCCGGCAATAGTGCCGGAAAAAGTGACATCCTCCGCGATATTCTGACCATTATTCACGCCGCTTAGAACGAGGCCGGGCTTCGGCCCATCGATCAGTTTGGTCATCGCCATCAGGACGGCGTCCGTCGGCGTGCCCGAAATCGCAAATCGGCGATCATCATATCGGCGCACACGGAGAGGATGGGATAACGTCAATGCACGCGCAGCGCCCGATTGCTCTTCTTGAGGCGCCACAATCCAGACATCGTCCGAAAGCTCCCTGGCAATGTTGACGAGACTCTCCAACCCACGCGCATGGACGCCATCATCATTGGTGCACAGAATTCTCATGAGAGCGCCTCGATTTTCTCAAGACCGCCCATGTAAGGTTTCAAAACATCCGGAACCGCAACCGACCCATCTTCATTCTGGTAGTTTTCCAAAATTGCGACCATCGTCCTTCCAACGGCCAGCCCCGAACCATTCAGTGTATGGACAAATTCCGTTTTCTTGTCGCCTTCAGGGCGATAGCGCGCATTCATCCGCCGCGCCTGAAAATCCCCGCAATTTGAACAAGACGAGATCTCCCGATATGCGCCCTGCCCCGGCAGCCAGACTTCCAGATCATAGGTCTTGCGTGCGCCAAAACCCATATCGCCAGTGGACAACACCAGCGTCTTGAAGGCGAGATCGAGCTTTTTCAGCACGCTTTCAGCGCATTGCGTCATGCGTTCATGTTCTTCGCCGGATTGCTCCGGCGTTGTGATCGACACCAACTCCACCTTGGAGAATTGATGTAAGCGGATCATGCCGCGCGTATCGCGGCCCGCTGCGCCAGCCTCGGACCGGAAACACGGCGTCCATGCCGTCATGCGCATGGGCAAAGCGTCAGCATCCAGAATTTTCTCACGCACGATATTGGTGAGTGATATCTCTGAGGTTGAAATCAACCAGTGATCTGTCGTTGTTCGAAAGGCGTCCTCGGCAAACTTGGGAAGCTGTCCCGTGCCATAAAGCGCCTCGTCGCGCACCAACAGCGGCGGGGCGCATTCAAGATATCCAAACTCCTCTGTATGAAGATCGAGCATAAAGCTTGCGATCGCCCGCTCAAGCCGCGCCAGCTGGCCTTTGAGCAGGACAAAGCGCGAGCCGGACATGGCCGCAGCGGTTTCAAAGTCCAGCTGACCAAGCGCTTCGCCGATATCAAAATGCTCTTTTGGCGCATTTGGACGCCGTGGCTCGCCCCATTTACGCACTTCTTCATTGGCGGCCTCATCTTCGCCAATGGGCACATCATCGGCCGGCAGATTTGGGAGAGACGACAGAATTTCGTGAATGGCGTCGAGGTGTTTTTTCTTCTCAGCCTCGGTCGCAGGCATCTGCGTTTTGATGGACTCAACTTCCTCGCGGAGGCGATTAAACTCATCCTCATCGCCCTTGGCTTTTGCCGCGCCAATCGACTTCGACGCCTTGTTCCGCCGGGCTTGCATGTCATTCAACGTCTCGGTGGACTTCCGGGCATGGGCGTCAAGGTCGAGAATTTTTGCCGACTGAGGCTCAACCCCCCGCTTGGCGAGGCCCTGGTCAAACGCCTCGGGGTGATCACGTATAAATTTTATGTCGAACATGAGGGTACCGATTAATGGGGTTTAGAAAAGACGTCCACCGCGCAATTAAGATGCCGGCGCGTCATCAAGCGCCGCTTTGGCTTTCCGCTCCGCAAAGCCGACGGAAAATACGGAAACCTCGTAAAGCGTAATAATCGCCGCCCCAAGGACAAGTTGGCTAACCGGGTCCGGCGGCGTCAGAAACGCAGCGACGATGAAGATACCGACAATGGCGAATTTGCGATTGCGCTTCAGAAAATCAGCCGTGACCAACCCTGCGCGCGCCAGCAAGGTCAGGAACACCGGTAACTGAAAAGCGAATCCGAACGCCATAATCAGTGTCGTGACCAGCGCCAGATATTCACCTACCCGGGTAAGCAGTTCGATAGATACGCCGCCGCCGTCATCCGGCCGCTGTTCCATTCCGACCGCGAAGTTCATCACGAATGGCATCAGCACGTAATAGACGAGCGCCGCACCGGCGAGAAAAAGAACAGGCATCGCCGCCAGAAACGGCGCGACGGCCTTGCGTTCATGTTTATAAAGGCCCGGCGCGACAAATTGATAGATCTGGTAGGCGACAAAAGGAAAGGCGAGCGCAATACCGCCGAGGACCCCAAGTTTGACCCGTGTAAAGAAGAATTCCAGAGGTGCAAAATAGAGCGTGGGATCGTCTGAGACTTTGCCGACCGCTTCTCGAAAAGGCACTACCAAAAATTCATACAACGGAATAGAAAATGCGAAGCATATGACGAAGCCAACGCCAATCGCTGCAAGGGAATAAATTAACCGTTGACGCAATTCTGTCAGATGATCGAGCAGCGGCGCCGCGGAGGCGGCGACTTCGTCTTCCTCCTCGTCTCTCGCGCGTTCAATGGCGGTCATGTCTGGCTGGGTTCCGCTTTCGCCGGGTCCGCTATCGATTCCAACGCATCATTGGTTTGCTTGGTTTCAGCGCGCAGGGCGTCATCAATTGGTTTGACGGCGTCATCCAGTTCCCGTTTCGCCGTGGTGACTGGATTATTTGTTTTGAGCGCTTCGATTTCCGCGCGCAACTCCTCCATCTCTGTCTCACGGGCCATTTCATCAAATGCGGCCGTAAACTCCGACGCCATGGCGCGCGCCTTGCCCGCCATACGGCCCGCTGAACGCATAAGTTTGGGTAGATCTTTTGGGCCCACCACAATCAACGCGATGATCGCGATGAGCATTAATTCAAAAAATCCGAATTGCGGCGCTAAACCCATTTGCGCACCCTTGTTCGACTACGGACAGCAAGAATTCATCAGTCTACAGAGGAACCGGATTTTTCCTTTTCCTTGGCGGGCGTCACATCAACCGCCTCTTCAGATCGCTCTGTCAGCGACTTTTCCTCGTCCTCATCCTGCAAGCCTTTGCGGAAGGAACGAATGCCTTTTGCAAAATCGCCCATCATCGAGGAAATCCGCCCGCCGCCGCCAAACAACAGCAGGGCGATAACGAGGATAATTACAATTTGCCAGGGTCCGATGGCGCCCATGGGACCGCTCCTTCTTTGATAACCGCGTTGCGGGAACTATAGGTAATGCGCCGTCCGGGTTAACGCAAATTCCGCAGCGCCCGGTTAATTTTCGCCGACCTCATCCAAATCCTCAGATGCGTCCTCAAGGAAATCTTGAGCAAATTCGGCGCTTTCCTCGTCACCGCCCAATATATCTTCGTCGTCGCCGTCGGTTGGCGCCGGCACTGAAAAGCCCGGCGGCAGGCGCGCGTCAAGCAAGCCGGCGGCCTTCAAATCAGCGATCCCGGGCAGGTCTTGCACAGTTTCCAGGCCAAAATGCTCAAGGAACGTCTCCGAGGTGCCATAAAGGGTCGGGCGTCCGGGCGCTTCGCGCTTTCCGCGCAGGCGGACCCAGCCGATTTCCAGCAATTGATCGAGGGACCCTTTGGAGACGGCGACGCCTCGAACATCTTCGATGTCGGCGCGGGTGCAAGGCTGGTGATAAGCGATGATCGCCAGCGTCTCCAGTGCGGCGCGCGAGAGCTTGCGCGGCTGCACTTTTTCCTTCTCCAGGATATGCGCAAGATCAGGTGCGGTGACGAAGCGCCACTTGTTAGCGATCTTGGCGACGCGCACGCCGGCATGCTCGTATTTTTCGGTAAGAATAGAGATCGCGCCTTCAACATCCGCCCCGGCGGGCAAACGGTCTGCGATGCTTTTTTTATCCAATGGTTCAGCCGCCGCGAA
This sequence comes from Pseudomonadota bacterium, assembly GCA_039186325.1. Classification (GTDB taxonomy): domain Bacteria; phylum Pseudomonadota; class Alphaproteobacteria; order Caulobacterales; family Parvularculaceae; genus Hyphococcus. The sequence goes on from JBCDAD010000011.1 coordinate 16,617, forward strand.
CAGCAACGCTTCAACCATCCGCAGATGCTCGGCGCGATCCTCTTCGCTCCACTCAATTTCAGTATCGACGTTTTCGGTATTTTCTGCGTCTGGGTTATCGCCGGCTTCATCAGCGCTTTTTTCTTCAGTACGCATCTTAGCTTCGTCTTCAGCGACCATCGTTTCGGCCAATTCCTCTTCAAGTGCGGCTTGGGCTTCGCGCGGGTCCAGCCCTTTGAAGGCTTCAGCGCCGCCAGCATTGTCTTCTGTCATTCCCCGTTCCTTTCAGCCGGATGCGGTTCGTTCGAATTCCGTTCGGATTTGCGCGTCCGGATATAAATCGGTTCGAACGCACCCATCTGGCGCAGGTCAATCCTGCCATCCTTGGCGAACTCCAACGCAGCATTGAACGCGCTTGCAATGACGGATTGAGCGGGGGCGTCGACGTCTTGCACCGGCGTCAGCGCGCGCAGCTCCGACCAGTCCGGAATTGAGCCGAGGATTCGTTCCAGGCGCAAGCGGGCCATCTCAATCGTGTACACGCGCGGCGGATCGATATGATAATCGCGGTCCACCGCCGCGATCCGTTGGCGCGCATAGGCCTGAAGCATCTCATAAAGATCGGCATGCCATTCAGGGGTACGCGTCACACGAACCCCCTCCGGCGCGCCGCGGGGAAATACATTAACGCCGAGGCGCGGGAGGTTCTCCAGATCTTCGACCGCTTTGCGCATGGCTTCCAGGCGCTGCAGCTGGAACGCTAACCGTGCGGCCATTTCGTCCGCCGTCGGTTCATCGCCAACCTCTTCGCCGACGGGAAGCAAGAGCCGCGATTTCAGGAAGGCGAGCCAAGCCGCCATCACGAGATAATCCGCAGCCAATTCCAGATTGCGTTGCTTGGCGGCTTCCACGAAGATCAGATATTGATCCACCAGCGCGACCATGGAGATTTTTCGCAGGTCGACTTTTTGTGCGCGCGCCAACTCCAGCAGGACATCAAGCGGCCCCTCATAGCCGTCGAGATTGATGATCAGCGCATCAATATCAAATTCTTCCGCGACGCCCGGCGCTTCGGCGTCGAATGGGTCGACGTCCTCCGGCGCAGTCGCCGTGTCATTGATCTCGCTCATCTCCGCCCCACCGGTTTTCGCGCGATGCGCAATAACGCACCCCGCTCGCGGCAGCTATCGGCGATTCTTCGCGCGCCGTCATGCCTGTGGAAGAATATACTCATCACGCAGCCACCGGGTGCAAAGCACTTTCCAGCTGGGCGTATAAAGGCGACAGCTCCCGGTCGTCAGAAACGACTCGCAACGCCGATGAGGCGTTTGCCGCTCGATCAGCGGATTTGCCTGCGAGCGTCGGCGCGGCGCTTGCGGCGTCAATTTTCTGCTTCATATCGAAGTTGCAGCACAGAGCGATGTCGCATCCAGCCGCGAGCGATCCGGCAACTCTATCTTTGACGCCGCCGGACAAAGCTTTCATCTTCAGGTCGTCTGTCATCAAGAGCCCGTCAAAACCGATCTCACCACGGATGACATCACGAATGACGGTTCTGGAAAGCGTCGCGGGCGCGTCTGCATCAAGACGCTCATAGACGACATGGGCCGTCATGCCCAACGTTTCGTCAGCGAACGCTTTGAACGGTGAAAAATCAACCGTACGCAGATCGTCATGCGATGCGCAAACGCTCGGCAGGCTGTAATGACTGTCGCATAATGACCGACCATGTCCAGGCAGGTGCTTAATCACGGGCAATACACCGGCCTCTTTCAGGCCCGCGACCGTTTCGCGCGCCAAATCGACAATAACGTCGCCATTCTTTGCGTATGCCCTGTCGCCGATCACGGTCGGATCGGCGTCGGGCTGCGGAACGTCCAGCATGGGGATGCAATTCACATTGACCCCGCAATCGCCCACCAGCCGGCCCAATAAATACCCATTGAGCCGCGCGGCGTCCCGGGCCGCCTTGGGGTTGAGTTTCCATAACTCGCCGAAGAGCGCCGGCGCAGGATGCGCGGGAAAGTCAGGCGGCTTCATCCGGGCCACGCGTCCGCCTTCCTGATCGATCAGGATTGGCGTATCGCCTCGCCCAACGCATTCGCGTAACTCATTGCAATGGGCGCGCAATTCCTCCGGACTCTGACAGTGCCGTGCGAAAACGATAAAACCCCAGGGATCAGCATCGCGAAAAAACGCGCGCTCTTCCGGGGTCAATCGCGAACCTTCACAATCATAGATCGCCGCGGAGGGCATAAACGCAACGCCTCTTTGCTTGGCCTAACCGTTAGGCTTGATGAGGCAATCCTGTCCGCGATCTTTCAAGCCCATGCAGTAGTCCTTGGCGGCTTCGGCGGTCGCAAACGGACCGATGCGCAGACGATGATAAACGCCCCGATCTCCAAGATCAGCACGCTCGACGCTTGGCGCCTTGCCATTGAGATAATCGCCAAGCCTTGATTGCATCCGCTGCCAGTTTGAAACCGCTTCACTATTGGATCCAAAAGCGCCGACCTGAACGAGGTAACTACCGGACAAGGCGTTGACCGCTGCCGTCGCAGAGGTCTGGGTCACCTGTGTCGTCGCCGGACCCGGGTCCGGGACAGAAACCGGTTCATTATTCTGGACAACAGGCGCTGGCACTTCAACGGCATCCGTGGCGTCAGCAACAACAGTTTCCGCTGCTTCCGACAAATTCGCCGCATCCTGCTCCATCAAATCTTCTACGCGCTCAGCCGCGGCGTCCGCAGTCTCGCCGGCTGTATCAATAACGGCGGCGGCAATGTCGCCAATGGCGTCATCGCTTTGCCGGTTAATTGGTTCCTCCGGGCCTTCCGCAAGCACTGTTACAGGTTCCGGGTTGTCGCCGGTGATCGCGTCATAAACTTCGCGGTCTTCCAGATCGTCATCGCTTACGGAGGCGGTTTCAATTTTCACCGGATCCGGGTCGGCAGCCACATACGGCGTCTCTGCGTTCGCGACGCCGCCGCCGGTTTTGATGCCTTGCTGGTAGGCGATCCAGACCACCGAGAAAAACGCGCCCAACATCACGACGCCCATGAGCAACACCACGAGACCAGAAAGCCCGCGCTCCTCGTCGTCATCATACTCGTCGAACTCTTCGTATTCTTCTTCGAAGCCGTCGCTCGCGTTCGTCATGTCAGTCGTCGCTCCTTGCCAGCGCCCCGTTTAAACGTCACCTAGTCCTTGATTCTTCAGTTTTTCGCAATCGCGGCGCGCTTTTCATCATGCACGCGGTGCGCGATCTCGACATGCGCATGCTACTCTCCCATGTCAACGCCGAACAAGCGCCGATATTCCCGCATGGCGTATCGATCGGTCATGCCGGCGATATAATCGCAGACAATCCGCGCCAGTTTTTTCTCACTGGCTCCCTCATATCGCGCCCGCCATTCCGGCGGCAATGTTTCCGGCTCATGAAAGAACAGGTCAAACAGAGATTTCACGATGCGTTTGGCCTGGCTGCGTGCGCGGTTGACCTTGAAATGACGATACATGTTTTTCTGAAGAAACGCGCGCAATCCGTTGAGATCGCTTTCCACACGGTCAGAAAAAGCACACAGCGCAGCGCCCGCATGCCGGACGTCATCGGCGCTTTCGGGCAAATTTTTGTCAATGCGTTTTTGGGTTTCCACAATCACGTCGTTGACCATGCTGCCGATCAGATCAGAGACCGCTTCGGCGATGACAAGATCGCTTGGAGCGCCTGGATAGCGGGTCTCCGCCGCCTGAATGGCCTTTCCAACGAGCGGCAGATCCCGCGCAACATCAAAATCAAATAGGCCGGCCCGCAGGCCGTCATCCACATCGTGATTGTTGTAGGCGATATCATCGGCGATCGCCGCCACCTGCGCTTCAAGTGACGGATAGCTGCCCAGCCAAAGATCGTGCGTTTCAGCATATTCGGAGATTGCAGCGGGCAAGGGATCAGCGCGGGCGACAAGCGGCCCCTGCAGCGGCCCGTTGTGTTTGACCACGCCTTCCAATGTCTCCCAGGTCAGGTTTAGTCCGTCAAAGTCCGCGTGACGCCGTTCAAGCTTCGTCAACAAGCGTAAAGTCTGGGCGTTGTGGTCGAAGCCGTCATAATCGGTCATGCACTCCTTCAGCACATCCTCACCCGTATGGCCGAAGGGCGGATGACCAAGATCGTGCGCCAGCGCCAGACATTCCGCGAGGTCTTCGTCCAGATGCAGGGTTCGAGCGATTGTCCGGGCGATCTGCGCCACTTCGAGCGAATGCGTCAGCCGCGTGCGATAATGGTCCCCTTCATGGGAAATGAAGACCTGAGTTTTGTGTTTTAGTCGCCGAAACGCGACAGCATGAACGACTCGGTCCCGGTCTCGCTGGAATTCAGTGCGCAGTCTGCTCGGCGGTTCCGCGAACAGCCTGCCGCGGGTCTCCTCAGCTCTGGATGCATAAGCGGCGAGCGGCGCGGGAAATGGCATGCTCATTGGTGCGCCCCGCGGCCCAGCATAACCCAAGCATATCGAATCATCGAAATCATGACGCCATCATACGGCCTCCCCGAAGGTGGGGGATAGATATCCACAATTTTTTTGGTAACGGCCTGTTTTTGCTCAATTTTGTCTGAAGACAATCCGTAAAACCCGAATATTTGCGCAGTGTTAGGGGGTATGTCTGTCTTCGTCTGCTAATTCCAGTTGAGGCTGTTCCAACGGAGGCCGAAAACGCCTATTTAAAGCTGTGCAGTCAAATAAAGCCGTCCGCGAATGTCAGTTACCGAAGCCACACCCGTTACCGTCTCCGAACGCGCCGCTGCGCAGATTGCCGCGATATTGGCTAAAGAGCCGGAGGGGGCCAAACTGCGCGTTGCTGTCGAAGGCGGCGGCTGTTCCGGCTTTCAATATACGTTTGATATCGTTTCCGATCGTGAGGACGAGGACTTGGTGCTCGACGCTAATGGCTTCGACGTCCTGATCGATTCCGTTTCTGTTGATTATATGGCTGGATCGGAAATCGATTTTTCCGACGAACTCATCGGCGCGGCGTTCAAGATCAATAATCCAAACGCAACGGCGGCCTGCGGGTGCGGGACCAGTTTCAGCCTTTAGGCGACCCCCTCCTACTCTTTTATCGTGATTTCGCCGGTCGCTTGACCGCGTCCTGCGAGTTCATGTCCAATATCGATCGTTGCAATATTACGGTTTGGGACCGGATAAGATGGAAGCGTTTCGGGATGATCTGATGATTGGCGCAGGCATGATCGCCTTCACCGTTTTTGTTCATTCATCGTTTATCGCTTCAGCGGGCCGTATCCTGCGCCCGCTTGGGCCCGGAAGAACACGTCTGCTCCATGTCATTCGTGATCCGCTTGTCCTGGTGTTTTTATCCTTATGGCTACTGTTGGCCCATTGGTTCTCGATCGGGGCATGGGCCTGGACAATGAAACAGGTCGGCGCCGTCGCCAGCATGGAGGACGGCATGCATGTGGCGGCGAATGCTTATACAACCCTCGGCGTTTCGGAGACCTTGTTATCGCCCGACTGGTTTATCCTTGGCGGGATCGCAGCGGCCAACGGATTTTTCCTGTTCGGCTTGTCGACGGCGTATTTGTTTTCAGTGTTTACACGCTTCCGCATCGGGGTCTAAAGCGCGACGCAAGAAGCAACAAGTGTGCAACGGTTTCTGCGTTAAGCGGCGCAACCACAAAAATCTGTAACGAAATGGCAACATTCAGATTGGTTGCATTTCGCTGTAGGCGTTACTCCAACGCCGTCACGATATTGGCGTTTTCATTGACAAGTTCCCGCCCGGTCTTCCAGACATCCCGGCCTTGCCAGCTTTTACGCAATTGTTCGCGCCACGTCGGCTCCATGGCGGAATTCACAAAAAACTCTTCAAAGAAACGGTCGGCCGAGCGGCGCCGTTCAAACTCAGGCTCATTGACCCTTTCCTCCGTAATCGCATCATATGCTGTTGGTTCATGAAACATGAATACCGACGAACGCGCAGCCATACGCCGCTCGCCCTGGAGAAAAATCGGCACGCACATAGAGAGGCACATCTTATTCGCCCCGACAAATGTGTCGACGCGGTGGGTTTCTTTCATCGCGCGGATCACATTGATCACCGCCCGCCCTTCCGTAATCGCACCGCCGGAAGAATTCAGATCAAGAACAATATGATCGCTCTCGCGCGCCCATGTCCGGAACGTCTCCTCCAGACGCGCCGCCATCGGCGCCTCCACTTCGCTGTTCCATCGGAACCGCAGCACGCCCTCTTCCTGACGCACGGTGAAAACGCCACGCTCGGCGAACAGGCGTTCCTGATTGCGCTGCCCGATCAGCACCGCCAGCGCAAACAGGACAATCATGGCGATAAGGGTGAATTTGTTGGGGCGCATGGGTTGGCGTATCGACCTTTCTCTGACGGTTCGGCGTGACTTCGCGTCGCCGAGTCATTTAGGGTGCCGTTTGCGAGGAAACAATGAACGTAGAAGACGCCGTTAAAACACGCATTTCCGTGCGCGCCTTTCTGGATGACCCGGTCAGCGCTGACGAGATCGACGCTATACTCGATATCGCCCGGTGGTCGCCGTCGGGCGGGAACCTGCAGCCATGGCGTGTGGATGTCGTTTTGGGCCCCGCGCGGGACCGGTTGGTGAACACGGTAAAGGAGGCAATCGCGTCCAATCCCCTAGGCAATGAAGGCGAACTCGCCGTTTACCCGCCATCGCTCTGCGAACCATGGCGCACGCGACGCTATGAAATTGGAGAGGCGATGTACGCCAAACTGGGTGTTCCACGGGAAGACAAGGGCGCCCGCCTCGCCTGGCTCGCGCGCAATTATGAGTTTTTTGGCGCGCCCGTCGGGCTGTTTTTTTCACTGCATCGCCAGTTCGACAAAGGCCAGTGGGCGCATCTGGGCATGCTGATGCAGACAATCGCGCTTGTCGCCCATGAACGCGGTTTTGGAACCTGTATGCAGGAAGCCTGGATCATGCGGGCGAAAACGGTTTCGGATTTCTTGGGTCTAGGTGATGACCAACAACTCTATTGCGGCATGGCGCTCGGCCGGCCTGACCCCGACGCCCCCGTCAATTCGTTGCGTTCCGCCCGGGCGCCCCTTTCTGAAACGACGCATTTCATCACGGAATAGTCCTTTATGCCGATACACACCGCCATATCCGAAGTCGTTGAGGCGCCGTTGGAAGCGACCTTCACCGCTGCGACAAGCATCGATCCGCGCAAACTGATCACAAAACATGGGCCCTTGCCGGCGATCACACATGTGGACGGCCATGAGGCGCCCTGGAGCGCCGCCGGACAGGCGCGAACTTATGGCTTTTCCGACCAATCATCTGTACGCGAAGAATTAACTGTCTTTACACAGGATTTTACTTTTGCCTACAGGCTCGATGATTTCACCAATCTGTTCCGCCATCTTGCAAGAGAAGTAAACGCCGAATGGCATTTCACAATGCGGCGCGCAGATCGAACGCGTATCGATTGGGTTTATACCTTCACGCCGCGCAATTTTTTGACTCATTGGCCTTTATGGTTTGTTGTCAAATTATTCTGGCCCGGCTACCTGCGCAAAGGCCTTAAACAAGTCCGAATGAAAGCGGAGAACACGCCGCCGCCGGTAAAGGCAGAGGCCTAACCGATTTTGACGCAGCAATCGTTCAAAATTCTGTATTCCGCTCGATGCTTTGACTTAACAAATGATTCAAAAACAGCGCTAGTTGAGCGTGGTCGGCGGGGCGTATTTGGTCAGGTTAATACCATCCACGGCCGCGATATACTCATCAATTGTCGGCGTCCTCCCAAGAATGGTCGACAATACGACAACGGGTGTCGACGCCAATAAGGACTCGCCTTTTTTCTCATCGGAATCAGCGACTACGCGTCCCTGGAACAAACGCGTTGACGTCGCCAAAACGGTATCGCCTTTCGCGGCTTTTTCCTGATTACCCATGCACAGATTACATCCCGGCCGTTCCAGATACATGATATTCTCATATTCCGTACGCGCCTTATTTTTCGGATTGTCATCGTCGAAGACAAAGCCGGAATATTTCTGAAGAATCTCCCAATCGCCCTCTTCTTTCAGCTCATCGACAATATTGTATGTAGGCGGGGCGACAACGAGCGGCGCCTTGAACGTGACCGATCCATTTTGCGCCTCGACGTTTTTGAGCATTTGGGAGATAATTTTTATGTCTCCCTTATGAACCATGCATGATCCAACGAAACCCACATCGACAGCTTTCTCGCCCTTATAGTATGAAATTGGGCGAATGGTGTCGTGGGTGTATCGCCGGGATACGTCTTCATTGTTGACGTCGGGATCAGCGATCATCGGCTCATTGATTTTGTCGAGATCGACAACGAACTCCGCAAGATATTCGGCGTTGGCGTCGGGGCGAAGCGGCGGCCGATCACCGGAACGAATATCTGCAATCCGCTTCTCCGCTTTCTCAATGAGGCCTTGCAGAACGCCTTTTTCATTATCCATGCCTTTTTCGATCATGATCCGAATACGGCTTTTCGCAATCTCAAGGGACTCAATCAGAGTTTCCGGTTCCGAAATACAAATCGACGCCTTGGCCTTCATCTCGGCCGTCCAGTCGGTAAACGTAAACGCCTGATCAGCGAGCAGCGTACCGATATGAACTTCGATGATGCGCCCCTGAAAGACATTGTCCCCGTCAAATTCGTCCAGCATCTGCGCCTGCGTCGCATGCACGACATCGCGGAAGTCCATATGTTCTTTAAGCGAGCCTTTGAATGTAACCTTCACGGATTCAGGGATCGGCATCGTCGCTTCACCGGTCGCGAGCGCCAGCGCCACCGTTCCGGAATCGGCGCCGAACGCCACGCCTTTCGACATTCTGGTATGGGAATCCCCGCCGATGATGATGTCCCAGTCATCCACTGTCATGTCATTTAGCACTTTGTGAATGACATCGGTCATGGCGTGATATTCGTCGTCCGGATCTCGCGCCGTAATGAGCCCGAACTTATTCATAAAGCGCATCAGTTTTGGCGTGTTGTTCTGAGCCTTGATATCCCAGACGGACGCCGTATGGCACCCGGACTGATATGATCCGTCTACAGAGGGCGAGATAACCGTTGCGGCCATCATTTCCAATTCCTGTGACGTCATCAGTCCAGTCGTATCCTGCGACCCGACAATGTTAACTTTCACCCGGACATCGGAGCCCGCATGCAGGCTTTTGCCGGGCGTCGTTCCGACCGCATTCCGGTTGAAGATTTTTTCGACGGCAGTGAGCCCTCGATCTTCATGGGAGATTTCTTTTGACGCTGCGAAAACGGTGGGTATGTCGACCCCTAATATACCGCAGGCCGTCGTCTGGAGCTTCTTGCCAAAAACCACGGCATAAGATCCGCCCGCTTTCATGAACTCCACTTTCTGCGGCGTGAGCGCCGATGAAATATCGACAAGCTCCTGCTCGCCGGTCTCATCGTAGAGCTTTTTCGTGCGGGTATTGATCGTGAGTACCCTACCCGTATCAACAGAATAGCGTTCTTCAATGATCGGCTCATCATCGTCACCCAAAACGGGGGCGCCATTATGGTTTAACTTTTTCGCCCAATTTTGCAGATCGACCCCAATACCGCCAGTAACGCCAACGGTCGTTAAAAAGATTGGCGAAATTCCATAGGTGCCGCCAACGACCGGCGCGATATTGATAAACGGAACATAGGGGCTCGCCTGCTTCCCGGTCCACAAAGCCACATTATTAACGCCGGACATCCGCGACGAACCGACGCCCATTGTGCCTTTTTCCGCGACGAGCATAATACGCTTATCAGGGTGCTCCGCCTGCAGAGCTTTTAGCGCAGTCTGCTTTTTTTCGTCATGCTCAAAAAGACATTTTCCGTGTAGTTCGCGATCAGATCTTGAATGTGCGTCTTTTCCAGGAGAAAGCAAATCTGTGGATACGTCGCCGACAGCCACAACAAAAGTCACAACTTTTATTTCTTCGTCAATAGCTGGAAGTTTGGTGAAGAATTCTGCTTTTGCGTAACTCTCAAGGATTTCCGTTGCGAGCGCATGCCCTTGTTTATGGACTTTCTCTAGGCGTTCTGTATCCGCTTCATATAAAAAGACCTGGGTTTTGAGAATCTCCGCCGCCGAACGCGCAACGCCGTCATCATCTCCCAAAGCGAGATCCAGCAAAACCTCTACCGATGGGCCGCCTTTCATGTGCGATAAGAGCTCGAAGGCAAATTCCGGCGTGATCTCACGCACCGTCGATTGTCCGACAATAATGTCTTTTAGGAATTGCGCCTTAACCGCCGCTGCGCTCGTTGTCCCGGGCAGGATGTTGTAAATGAAAAAATTCAGAGATGCTTCACGATGCGCGTGATCGTCATCCAATATCTGATCGATCAAAACGCTAACCAGATCACCATTGTCGATCGGCTTGGGATGCAGTCCCTGGGATTTGCGTGTTTCAATTTCGTCGAGATATTCAGTGTATAAGGTCATCGTAAGCCCAGGGTACCAATTGAAAATAAGAATTGTTCGCCGAAATTCCAGTTTTTATCATAAACGCGGGAACAAGGCGCACGCGATGACGTATTTTAGTCAGAACGCGCTTGCAAGCATATTCCACCGATATGCTGGGCGAAATCTCTGCAAATTCTGCAGCTTACGGCAGTATCGCCAGCCAAGCGCGACGCTGCGACGGCGTAAATCCGAGCGTTCTCATTTCGGGAGCTTTCACAATACGCACCAAAGGGTCGCGTCCTAATTTTTAACCCCATTTCGTGAAGTCGCCATTGACGCATTAATTCATTGATAAAATTAATTCGTTCACAAAGTGAAAAACTATTTCTCAGTGACGTGGTCATTGCGACCTCTTTGCGGCTCTTTTTTAGTTTCTCAACCTATCCTTTATGGACCTGTTCCGATCCAAGAAAATGGACCGGCAAATTGCATACTATCCTGCGCCACTGTGACCGCCATAATGGGCAACTGCGAATTGAGTATTTTGCCGGTTATGCAATCCGGGCAGGCGCATGTGCTGATACATCTGGATACTCCAGAAAGTTGTCCACATGCACATTGATATCCACCGACCTCGCCCCGCACAGCCATAAGGTTCGCCAGCGCCTTGGTTGACGGCAACGCCGTTTTTTTGGGGGCTGATTTTCCAGCGCTTTTCAGGCTTCACCATCACGGCGAAAGCGTTTATTCTACGAATAGTAACGGGGGTTCTCTCATGAACATTAAAACGATAATTCTGGCCTCGGGTGTCTTGTTAGCATCGGCCGCTTGTTCAGACGAGGCTGACGGGAAAAGCGATTTCGCCGCTACACAGGCGGGCGTCAACGCGCACACTGGCGCCCAGATAACCGCCGCCGGTTTGCAGTCGGGCCCGGGCGTCGCCGCGGCGGCCGCGAAGGGTCTGCCCCAGGGCGCTATCCGCGTTGAACGAGCGAAGATTATTGACGCGCAAGGGTTTGAAAAACCCATGACAGCGGCGACGATGCTGATCCCTGCCGGCTGGAAGACGCAGGGCGGTATTGGCTGGAATCCGCAAATATCAGACTGCGGACCGATCCCGACCCATATAAACTGGGCTGCGGTCGCGCCGGACGGGGTCAGCCAACTTCAGATTCTGCCGGAACTTAAATTTACTGGCATGCAGGCGAACATGGCGCCGCCGCCCCAGACCCAATGTCCGAATATGATGATTACGGACGCGACGGAGTTCTTCCGGCAATATGTCGGCATGGTGCGCAGCGGCGCTCAGATCATCGATATGCGCCCCCGACAGGATCTGAAACAGCAGATGGAAGCGATGTTGCAACCACAAATGTCACCGGGCATGGGCATGGAGGTTCGTCAATGGGTGGACGCCGTCGATCTCCTGCTCGCTTATTCCGTCAACGGACAAGATGTTCGCGAGATCATGACGACTGGCGCCGTGTTTTTCTACACGGCTATTCCCGACGCCATGGGCGGACGCATGGAAAGTTTGCTCACATCCACCATGCCGACATTCGCCTTGCGCGCGCCAAACGGTCAGCTCAATTTCAAACACGCTGAGATGTTCCGAAACTCTTATATGCGCGATCCCCAATGGGGCGCGCGAATGGCGAAACACAACGCGGTCATCGCACGCCAAAACGCCCAAGGCGCCGCCGCGCGATCGCGTATTATCACCGAGACAAACAACGAAATCATGGACATGCAACAGGATTCCTGGCGCCGTCAGAACGAGATGCGCGACCGCGGTCAACGGGAAACAACGGAGATGATCCTTGGTGTCGAAACCTATAACGATCCTTACAATGGCGGCACGGTTCAATTGGACAACACATATGATAATGCCTGGCAGCTTAACGACGGCACATTCGTGCTAACCGATGACCCATCCTTCGAGCCAAACGTCTATCTTGGTGTGGACGGTCAAAAGCTTCAGCCAACGCCATAGGGCAACGGGAGAAAATCAATGAAACGCAGAATTATATTGCTCGCAGGCGTCGCGTGCGCCCTCACCTTGCAGGCAAAGGCGCAGGACAGCTTTGGCCAACAACCAACGCAACAACAGCCTCAGCAGCAGCAACAGCAACAACCCCAACAGCAACACCCAACGCAGCAGGCGCCGCAACAACAATGGGGCCAACAATCCTATCCTGCCCCCCAACAACAACAGCCTGCGCCTCAACAACAGCAATGGGGCGGGCAACAGCAATCGCCGCAACAACAGCCAATGCAGCAGCAGCCAATGCAGCAACCGCCAGGCGGCGGTTATGGCGCGCCCGGACAAATGGGCCAGATGGGCATGCCGAATTTCGCCAATTCCGAACGCATGGAGACACAGGATTTCGGCGTGGCCGCGACCAGTCAGCTCCATAGCGGCGCGATGCACGGTCCGACGCCGACCACGATTCCCGGCGGAATTGTGATCACCACGCAAGCGCTGCATTCAACGCTGCAACAGAACCCCCAAGGGATCGCGATTTTTGATGTCCTGGGCGGTCCGGAAGTCCTGCCGGGCGCCATGGGCGCCGTTGCCGCTTCGACGCCGGGATCATTTAATGACCAGACGCAACAGCAATTTGGCGGCTATCTGCAACAGGTGACCGGCGGAAACAAACAAACGCCCGTCCTCTTTTATTGCCAGAGCGCGCAATGCTGGATGTCATACAATGCCGCGCTTCGTGCGATTAATATGGGGTATACGCAAGTTCTATGGTACCGCGGCGGCATCGAAGCCTGGAAGGCGGCAGGCCTGCCGATGCAAAATCCGTATGCGAACCAGGGTGGGCAGCCCTACTAGGACTCGCCTCATTTTGCGAAACTAAATCGCTGGACAAAGGAGAGTGGAAGGTCGCTTTCCGATGCGCCGGTTCTGTCGTTGTTAAATCAGAGCGTCTTTTCGTCGCTAACGTCACGAATTTGTTTTTCGTTTCGTCTCCATTTCGTCAATCAGCCCGCGCGCTTCGTCCCCTTGCGGGATTGGACGGCCGCCATCGCGCCAGTCGACCGCGGCTTTGAAGCCTTCCTGTTGCGCGTAACGGCGGAACCAAAGCCCCTCCGGATTATGCCGCGTGATGCCGTCGAACAGTGTCGCGGTCATCTGCGATTGTTCCAACCCCATTGTCAGCATCACCTGATTGACCACCAATTTATGCATCGCCAAATGACTCTTCGGCACCCCCGAAATTCGGCGCGCGAGTTTCATGACGACGTCTTCCAGTTTGTCCGCAGGCGCAGCAAAATTGGCGAGACCCCAGTCCGCCGCCTCAACACCTGAAATCGTGTCGCCAGTAAACATCATTTGCTTGGCCCGCATCGCGCCCACACGATAGGTCCACATGGCCGTGGTTGGGCAACCCCAGACGCGGGCCGGCATGTAGCCAATGCGCGCATCTTCGGCCATTACGAGAAGGTCGCAACATAGCGCAATGTCGCTTCCGCCAGCGACCGCGGCGCCATGCACCTTGGCGATTGTCGGTTTTGCGCTTTTCCACAATGTCATGAAATCCTCAGTGTTACGCTTCATGACCGCGTAGTCATCCATCGGATCCCAGGGATGGCGCTCCTGCTGACATGGATGATCGTCGCGACTGCCCGCGCCGGGGCTATCTGCCGAGGCCGCAAGGTCATAACCCCCGCAAAATCCTTTTCCGGCGCCTTCAACAATAATCACATGAATATCGTCATTCGCTTCGGCCCATTCGACAGCGGCCCTGATATCGCGCGGCATGCTGTCAGTGATCGCGTTGTAGCGCTCAGGTCGATTGAGTATGAGCCGCGCAATACGACCTTCATTTCTATCCGGCTCAATCGTCAACGTTTCAAAACTCGGCATGCCTGGTGCTCCATTGATGATCTGCTGCGGGTCGACATAACGACTACGCGCGGCAACCCTCCAATTGAAGCTTCGGTATCAGTCCGCTATAGAAAATGTTCGTTTTCGGTAGCTCGCCCTCCATGAAAATCGCGACATTCAACGTTAACTCGATCAACGCGCGCGCGCCGCGCATTCTTGACTGGTTCGACCGGGCCAAACCGGATGTGGCGGTCCTGCAGGAAATCAAATGCGTCGATGAGAAGTTTCCGGCCGAGCCGTTTGAGGATCTCGGCTATAATGTCGAGACCCACGGTCAAAAGACCTATAATGGCGTCGCGCTGCTCTCAAAGCACCCGGTCGATGATGTGCGCCGCGGTTTGCCCGGCGATCCGAATGATGAGCAGGCGCGCTACATCGAAGCCATGATCCTGCCTGATGATGCAGCGCCGTTGCGCGTCGGCGGGCTTTATCTGCCCAACGGCAATCCGGCGCCGGGACCAAAATATGACTACAAGCTGAAATGGATGAACCGGCTCAAGGCCCATGCGAAAAAGCTGCTCGCTTTTGAAGACGCCTTCATATTGGCCGGTGATTATAATGTCATTCCGCAGGCGGAGGATGTCCATGATCCCGCCGCCTGGGCCGAGGACGCACTCTTCCGCATGGAGACCCGCAGAGCGTTTCGCGAGATCGTCAATCTCGGGCTTTTGGACGCCATTCGCCAGAGCGACGCCCATGGCGTCCACTACACCTTCTGGGATTATCAACGCGGCGCCTGGGAAAAAGACCACGGGATTCGCATCGACCACCTGCTGTTGAGCCCACAAGCGGCGGACCGCTTTCGCGGCGCCGGCGTTGACCGGGCCGAAAGGGGCAAGGAAAAACCATCGGACCATGTGCCGGTCTGGGTGGAGTTAGACTAGCTACGTTCGAAACCTGAAACGCTACATGGAGCTCTGTTTATGATGACGCGTATTTTGTCGTCTTTGCTGGTAATTTTCACGCTTTCTGCGGGCGCCCTCGCCCGCGGCGAAAGCCGTCTTGATATTCTCCCGTCGCTCGGCGCCTCTGACTATGTTGAATTGCGCGCCCGCGATCTGGACCGGTCGTTTCATATACATGTCCGCAAGCCGCAGGATTATGATGAAAGCAATCAGGATTACCCGACAATCTATTTGCTGGACGGGGATATTCTGTTTCCGATTTTCGGCGCCTATCATTATTTGCTGCAATATGATGAGCCTTCCATTCCGGAAGCGATTATCGTCGGGATCTCTTACGGCGCTTTTGGCGCAGAGAATGGCAACCGGCGCGGAATAGACTATGCCACCCCCCCATTGGAGGACGGCGACCCGCAAGGCGGCGCAGCGGCGTTTCAGCGCTTTTTAAAATTCGAACTCATCCCGCATGTTGAAAAAACTTACCGCTCCGATCCCGACCGACGCATCCTTGTCGGCCAATCGCGCGGCGGGCATTTCGTATTGTTCAGCGCCTATACGGACCCGGAATTATTCTGGGCACGGATCGCCAGTAATCCTTCATTCGAACCAAACAAGGAGTTTTTCTTCGCGGGCGAAACCCTGCCTGATCCAACGAACGCCAAACTTTTTCTCGCCAGCGGCGAGAGAGACATCCCGGCATTTCGGGCGGACGCAGAAGCCTGGGCCCGGCAATGGACCGGCGGCGTTGACGCACCCTGGCGGCTCCAAGCCGTGACAATCGATAGCGGCACACACGCGGCGGAAATTGTCGATGTCTATCAACGGGGCCTTCGCTGGATTTTTTCCGATGCGCCGCGATAAAGCAGGCGAGCGTCTTCCATGAAATGGTCGCCGGAACAGGACGATGCATTAAAGGCCGTCGATCAATGGCTCCATAAAGGCGAGACGCCGGTCTTTCGGTTGTTCGGCTATGCCGGCGCCGGCAAAACCACGCTCGCCCGCCATTTTGCGGAGAATGCCGGCGGCGATGTCGCCTTCGCCGCATTCACCGGGAAAGCCGCCCACGTCATGCGGCAAAAGGGCTGCGAGGGCGCAACCACAATTCATTCACTCATCTATCGCCCGGCGGCCGGCGACGACCCGGATGAGCCAAGTTTCGCCATTCGCAGAGATGCGCCAGCATCTAAAGCGGACCTCATCATCATCGATGAGTGCTCCATGGTGGACGAAGACTTGGGGCGCGACCTCCTCTCCTTCGACAAGCCCGTTCTTGTCCTCGGCGACCCGGCGCAATTGCCACCGGTGAAGGGCGGCGGGTTTTTCACCGAAGGCGAACCGGATTTCATGCTGACGGAAATCCACCGACAGGCGTCCGACAATCCGATCATTCGTCTTTCCATGGCGATCCGCCGCGGCGAGCCTTTTGACGAAGTGTCGCCCGAGTGCCGCCTTATATCCAAACATGATGTGCAAACGGACGAAATCATGGCGTCTGATCAAATTCTCGTTGGGGCGAACCGAACGCGCAAAAGATATAACGACCGATTGCGCGAACTCCATGGCTTCACCGATCCGACGCCTGAGGCCGGCGAAAAACTCGTTTGCCTGCGCAACAACAAAAAAAAGGGCTTGTTGAACGGCGGCATCTGGGAGGTCGCCTCCCGCTTATCGCCCCGCGGCGGCCGTGTGCGGTTTTCTGTCCGTCCGGAAGAAGGCGGACGCCCCGTCAAAGTCTCAGTCCCGCGTGGCTTTTTCACCGACGGCCCGGAAAGCGTCGCCTGGCCGCAACGCAAAGGCGCCGATGAATTCGACTACGGCTACGCCCTGACAGTCCATAAAGCGCAAGGGTCACAATGGGATCATGTTGTCTTGTTCGACGAGAGCTTCATGTTTCGAGAACACCGGGACCGCTGGCTTTATACTGCCGTGACCCGGGCGGCAGAAAAGCTGACGCTCGTTCGCTGAGCCTGCGTTTCCCTTTGCGCCGGCCGCAAACAGGCGTAGCGTTTGTACCGACACATTAGAGGGAGACGGCGATATGGATATGCAATCAGCGGTCAAAACGGTTTTAGCCAATTACGCCAATTTCAACGACCGATCGAGCGCACCGGAGTTCTGGTGGTGGGCGCTCGCATATTTCATCGGTTACGTCGTGATGTTTTTTCTTGGTGGTCTCGTCGGCGCTGGCGAGCTTCTGCCGGCATTATTTGCCCTTGGCTTATTGGCGCCAAATATCGCCGTGAGCGTTCGCCGCTTCCACGATATCGGAAAATCCGGTTGGTGGACGCTGATTTTCATCATCCCATTGGTCGGCCTCATCGCGATGATTTATTTCTTTATCAAGCCAAGCGAAGGCCCGAACCAGTATGGCGAAGGCCCTATCCCGCCTGCGGCATAGCAATTCGCGTGTAAAACGTTCGATTAGTTGATCAAGACCGCGGGCGGTCAGGCCGACCGCACCGCATCTACGGAGAATGCGCCGTCCATCCGCGTGTCGACTTGCTTGAGCACGATGTCAATCAGGTCAAAGACCAGATCGAACTCTTCGAGGATCACATTTACCCGTTCGGGGCCCGCAAGGGGTTTGAACATTGATCCCATATTCAGCTTGTCGCCGGTGTTGAGGGCCATGTACAATTTTCCGCCCGAGAAAGCTGCGCGCAATTTTGCGCCTTTGAACAATCGGTCGAGTTCCTCAAAGCGCTCCAAAACAAGCGGATCCAGCAGATCGCGCGCCTCAACCTGATCCGTTGACCAGGCTTCAAAGACTTTCTCAAATTTGGGCGAAGCAATACCCACATTCTGGAAATCGCGGCCAGGCTTGCCGAGGCGGTTCAACATGCCGAGATCCCGGCGCACGACCGTCTCACCTAAAAACTCCTTATGGTAATCAATGACGAAGAGTTGGCCGTGAAAGACCGTTCGGTCGCCGTTGTCGTCATTATCCTCGACCTTCAACAAGCCTTCACAGATTGTGAAATCAGCGCCATGGCGCGCGCCGCGCACCTCGTCTTCCCAGTGATCCCGGTCATGGTTTGGCAAGAGTTTTAACCGCCGAAAAACAGATATGCTCTCCGGTGCGTCAGGCTTTCTGTCATAGGAGAATCCGAACTGTGAACAGACACGCTGGAGGAGACCGTCGGTGATCTTGTTGCGCGTGCGGTTGACAATGAACATTCCCCCCGCCAGGGCGCCAAATCCCATAAAGGCAGCGAGGCTCATGCTCCGGTCGCCAAATGGCGAAAAGACCAATATCCCCCCAATAAGGACTGCTGCACCGATCATGATCAGCCCAAAGATCATCACCGCATGCTGCCGCGCATCCTCATTACTCGCCAGAAACGGGCCGAGTTCTTCCTCAAAATACTTGGCAAATTGCGCGAATTCCGGGCGGTTCGAAGGAACCTTGATCATAAATTCTTCACCTTTGTAAACGCAATTCCATTATAGCAACGTCCGCTTAACGTCCGGTTCCGCAGCGCCCCGCAAAGTCAGACCGTGAACCGTGGATTAACCCTAATCTGACACAGTTTTCAGAATTAACGCAGCGATTCAGGTATTTCTTGTGCGCATTCAGGACATTTTCAGAACCGTGCCGTCATCAACGCTCGACGTGGTCATCGACCGGCAGGTCCGTGAGTTAAAGGTGCAAATGCCGCGGATGATGATCAGCGCGGCGCTTTGCTCCGTTTTTGTCGCACTCCACTTCATGGAAGCCGCGGGACGCGCATTTCTGTATGGCATTGGGTTTTTCATACTCTTCCTTTGCATTCGATTGCCGCGCTGGATACGGATGGATGTGGACACATTAAGCGCGATGGAAAAACGTCGATTGATCGGTGTTGTCCAACCACTCGCATTTTTCTTTGGCCTCGTGTGTTCATCTTACGCGATCTATCTCTCCGGCTTTGCCGACATTGGCGGTATTTTGTTGCTGACATTGTGGTGCTCGTTTTGCGGTCTCGGCGGCGCCTTGGCGCTCGTCGCGACACCGAAAGCGGCTAATACGGTATTCATCACGTCGGTTGCGCCATATTGCGTATTTCTGCTCGCCACGGGGGAGCCGGTGTTTATGGCGCTCGCCGTCATTCTTTTCTCCGGTCTGTTTATCGGGCGTCTTCAATTCAATCATTTGGGATCAATAATCGCCGAGCTTTCGATCCGGGAAGCGGCCAAACACACAGAAGCAGAAAATGTTAGTTTGACGCTGCGGAGTTTTATTGAAGCAGCGTCTGATTGGGCGTGGGAATGCGATCCGGAAGGCCGGCTTATCTATGTCTCAGAGAATTATGAGGCGATTACAGGCCGCCCTGTATCCGAGGTCATCAACAAGCCTGCAGAAGTACTATTGCATTTGGGGACGACGGACGCAGCCGACCCGACTGCCCGGTTGACGCGCGCTATTAAGGATCAAACGCTGCTCAACGACTTGCAATATACTATCGCGACACCGGACGGCGAAGCGATTACTGTAACGACAAGCGCTTCGCCAAAATACGACGTCAGCGGAAATTACGGTGGTTTTGTTGGGTGGACAAAAGATATCACGCAGCAAATTACGGCTGATCGGCGATTGCGCGAAAGCGAAGAGCGCTATCGGGATTTTGCGGAAAGCGCCGGCGACTGGACATGGGAAACAGACAAGGACCTCGTTTACACACACATTGCGGAGCGCGCATCAGCGGTGACCGGTATTGATCATAATCAATTCATCGGAAAACCTATGCGTATCCCGGCGTCAGACGTCAAAGACATTGACGATATTGCAATGCGCAGCGCGCTAACGAACCGCCGCGGTTTTTCCAACCTGACATCATGTGTGGAAGGTAATTTTGAGACCTTCTGGATCACGCGCAGCGCCCAACCTGTATTCGATGACGCCGGGATATTTCAGGGTTACCGCGGCGTGGCCCGTGAGAACACGGCGGAGATACAGGCAAAAACAGCGGCCGCTGAAGCCGCGAGCGCGTTGGAAAAAGCCAACGCCGTATTGGAACAAAAAATCGCCGAGCGCACCGCTGAACTGAACGATAGAAACAACCTAATGACCGAAGTCTTCGAGACGATGGCCGAAGGCCTTGTCGTCATTGATGATGATTTCGAGATCGTCACATCAAACAGCCAGGCTGCCGCGATGTCCGGCGTCGATCCATCTCGATTTGGCGCCGGCGTCGATATCCGTCCTCTGATCGAAACCGGAATTCGCGCGGGCGTATACACATTCTCGTCATCAGACGAATTTATCGATCACTTCAAACAGTGCAGTGAAGATCACAAAAACAGGCACGTCATTCGACGCCAACGTGACGGAAAAGTCCTCCGCGAAAATATCTATCGTCGACCAAGTTCCGGCTATGTCATAACGTACACAGATATTACGGATATGACACGGCGAGAAGATGAATTGCGCCAGATGTCTGATGAGCTGCGAAAAGCGCGAGACGGCGCTGAATCCGCTAATCGCGCGAAGTCTGAATTTCTCGCCAATATGAGCCATGAAATACGTACACCAATGAATGGTGTCGTCGGCATGGCGTCGCTCTTGCTTGATACCGATCTCAACGAAAAACAAACCGAGATGGCGAGCGTGATCGTCAGTTCGGGCGACAGCCTCCTGAAGATTATCAATGATATTCTGGATTTCTCCCGCCTTGAGGCCGGTAAATTGAGGATCGTTAGGGAACCGTTTGATCTTCGCAACGCGATTGAGGAAGTCACCAGCCTTCTTGCTATTCGCGTCGATGAAAAAGGTCTGGAGTTCATGATGCGGTACCAACCGGATCTTGAGTCTCAGTTTTTGGGCGACCCTGGCCGTGTCCGGCAGATTGTCACCAACCTGGTCGGCAACGCAGTCAAATTTACCGAAAAAGGCCATGTTCTGATCGAAGTGACAGGCGTCAATCGCGGCGAAATCGCCGACCTAAAGATCGCTGTCACCGATACGGGTTGCGGTATTCCGACAGAAAAACTCGCATCGATTTTTGAAGAGTTTGAACAGGTGGACGGATCAGCGAAACGCCGCCATGACGGGGCCGGCCTTGGCCTTGCAATCTCAAAAAGGATGGCGGACGCCATGGGCGGCAGTCTGTCCGTCAATAGCGAACCCGGCGTTGGTTCACGCTTTGAGTTATCGCTGCCAATGGCCATCGATGAATCACGCCAGAAACCAATCACCGTACCGGGCAATATTTTTGACGGCATGCGCGCCATTGTCGTTGACGACAACGCGGTCAATCGCACCATCCTGAAAGAACAACTTGCGTCCTGGGGTTTGGAATCCGCGCTGTTCGCCGACGCGGTCAACGCGTTGCATGCGATGCGCCGCGCCGCCGACGACGGTCAACCATTCACAATCGGCATTCTGGATTACCAAATGCCGGAGATGAGCGGCGCCGACATGGCGCGCGCCATCCGTGCTGATTATACCCTGAATGAAACGCCGCTTATTCTTTTAACGTCGGCGGGACGCAAAGGTGATCCCGGCGGGCTTATCGGCGATCTATTCGCCGGGTACCTAGTCAAACCGGCCCGCCCATCGCTGTTGCTGGACGCAATCCTGTCTGTCCTGAAAGAACGCGGGATCGAGGAACTAAAAACAGTCAATGCAGTCGCGAAACCGGAACCAATAAAAACGCCTGCAATGGCGCAATGTCCCTTTACCGTCAGCGGCGATAAACTTCGCGTGCTTGTCGCCGAAGATAATATCGTCAACCAAATGGTGGTGCGCAGTATGCTGGAGAAAATGCACTGCGCGGTGACGATCGCTGAAAATGGGCGTTTGGCCGTGGAAGCCGCTGAACGGGATTGGCCGGATATTGTCTTGATGGATCTATCCATGCCGGAAATGGACGGCGTGCAAGCGACGAGCATCTTGCGCAATATGCAA